>JAZSQY010000043.1:0-3764 GCA_045538225.1 Clostridia bacterium
TAATAAAGATTTTAACAACTCAAAATAAGGTTGGGCAACAAATTTTTTTTGCTCAACCATAGCATCAATTTCTTCCCAAGTCGCCCATCTCACATCCACAACTTCATCTGGATTCATCTCAATATTGCTTAAATTGACATCGGCATGAATTACATACACATCCACAAAATCTTTTGGACGCTTAAATGATAATATATATTGAATTTGCTTTGTGTTAAAAGTTAATCCCAACTCTTCCCGCGCTTCAAGATTAACGGTATCAAAGGAACTAACCCCGTGCGTCACTGCTCCACCCAATGTCGACCACCATCCGGCAAAGTGTGTTTCACACTCTGACCGCTTCTGGATTAAAATCTGTCCTTCTGAATTAATGATATAACAATGAATACTCACACGGCGTTCGTGCGGCAAAAACTCTTCACCACGCTCAATCGTGCGCAATATCCGTGTTCGATTTTCATCCCATAAGTCAATTAATTCCAAAATTTCCGCCTTTACAAAATTATTTTCTAGCTTTAAGTATCTAGCGAAATGTCAAACCAATCGTCTTCTTCACTAACCAACCATTCCAAGCCTCTTCTACGCTCCCAAACAACATCACTGTCTAACTTGCCTGTTCTGCGTGCAGGATTAATTGTTTTATCAACACAAGCCCAATGATAATTATAAAACAAATCCAACATATCTAAAATTTCTTCAATATTTCTTAATTTACATTTGCGCTTAAATGCTTCATAGTTTTCTGCATTCACAAGAAAACCAGCGACCTTGTTTGCATCACAAACACCAAATGGCAAATCTAACGCCTTGTCTTTAATGAGACCCAAAGCCCACAACAACGACCAACAAATTTCATTTTGCCATGTCGTATTCAAAATAACTTTACTATCATACTTGCCTTCAATTAATTGCTTTTCTAAACCATTCAAATAATCACGACATTCATATTTGTCGAGTAATTTTAAAATCCTGTCTTTATATTTTTCAAAATCACCACCATCACTTAACACCATTGCCAGCTGAATTACTATTACCGAAGCAATTGCTTTTTTACAAACTACATCAATGCTTTTTAATTTAAAGTCATTTGAATCCAGCATTGGCAAACATTGATGATGTTCAATTTTCAATTTTCGCATTTTTTTAAAAGTTGCAATTCTTCTTTTTATAAGTATCGGATTTTCTGTGTTGAAAATTTGTTTTACCATGCTTGAAGCAAGGTAAACTTTCTCCCCAAATTTGTCAAACATTCTATACTTAATTACTGCACAAATTTTGACAGAAGTCAATGAACTGGTCAATCGCCACGGCAGTCTTTTCACCCGTGCGGTTATTTTCAATTTCCACCAATCCCGCATCCAAACTGTTACCAAACACAACGGTGTACGGGGTCCCGGTAATTTTACTATCCTTAATCTTCACACCAATCGAAATATCTGTTCGATCATCATAAAGCACTGGAATGCCATTGCTTTGTAAAATTTGATAAAATTTATTCGCCATTTCCGTCTTGGTCGCATCATCAAACTTTGGAATTAAATACAATTGATATGGCGCCACACTCGCCGGCAAAGCAACCCCGGCAAACTTGCCGTTATTCATCACAATGCTATTTTCATAAATCATTGCAACCGTACGGCTGACGCCAATCCCGTAACATCCCATCACATAAGGTTTTTGCGCGCCCTGCTCATCAACATAGTTCGCATTCATGGCTTGCGAATATTTTTCCCCTAATTGAAAGATGTGCCCCAATTCAACCGCTTTTCTGGTAACCAACGCCGTCGTATCTGTAATACCATAAACTTCTTTTAAATAAGTCGCATAATCTGGCTTTTCCAATAATTCCGCGTTGAACGCCTTGCCTGTTTTGGAATCGAACAAAATATTATCTTCACCAATTGCCGACAAACACATAAACTCTTCGGATTTATGACCACCAATGTCACCACTATCGGCGCCGACAGGTTGCACATTTAAACCTAGCCTTTGGAAAATTTCTAAATATGCTTGCTTGATGTTTTCGTATTCACGATTCAAATCATTTTCATCTTTGCCAAAACTATAAGCGTCCATCATGTCAAAAGATTTACCACGCAATAAGTAACCACGCGTCCTGATTTCATTGCGGAACTTCAAACCAATTTGAAAATATGTGGCCGGTAATTGTTTATGCGAGGTCAAGCGCGTCCGCGCATAATTAACGACTGCTTCTTCCGCAGTTGGCGCCAAACAATAATTGGCTTTATCCGTTTTCACACGAAACATGACACCATCTTTCACATATTTGTCCAAACGACCGGATTCCTGCCATAAAGCTTCCGTTTGTAAAACCGGCAACGATAATTCCGAACAACCATATTTCGTCAAAACTTCACTAATGATTTTTTCTACATTCTTTTTGACCAAAAACGGAATGTGACCATACGCATAAATCCCACTACTAAATTGGTCAATTTGCCCAGTCTTCAATAACATATCCTGTACCGGAAACAACGGATCCAACTCTTTAATCCTTGTCGAAATCAAACCAATTTGTGAAACTTTCATAAATTCTCCTTAGCTGTTTGTACTTAACCATGTATTATGCCATGATTACATCAATTGGTCAATGACGCTTACCAACGCAACACACAACGCAAAACATCTTGCTCATCTTTTTTTATTGTAAATAAGCGTTCGTTGTCAGAACGGTTCTCACGATATATCGCCAAATTATCACCTAAAAATGATTGACTCACATAAGCAACTTGTAATTCGCGTGGCACAATCCCCCCACGCCATTCGTCCAAACTAAAAGTGTTCAAAAGCAAACGAATGTATTCCACATTGTTGGTATGCCCCGCATAATCAATGTTACTGGTACGCACCGTAACATTTTCCACCAATTCCCCTGCAACTTCAAAAGGCTCCCACTCCATTGGGGATAAAGCCGGTACCGCTACAACCTTGTCACCAATCCCCACTGCATCTAAACGGCGAATGCGTCCGCTTTCCACATCAACAGCACAAACTTCGGTGCGCCCATACATCGCAATTTCACCTTGCGTATTCTTCACGCAGACATCAACACATAAACGCGCCATAGACTTTGTGGACACAAAACATGAAACTGTTACTTTATCATTCCAACAAATCGGTTTCAAAAACTGTACATGATTTTTAGAAAACACCACCACAGCATTATATTCACGGCGCATTTTAAAGCCGTTAATTTCCATTTTATCCATTGTCGCAGTGACAAAATCTTCCATCAAAGTCAAAGCGCCTAAGATCGATAAACGCCCATTGGGGTCACACATCCCCGCCCCAATCACTTGCTCTAAGGTTAATATCATTTTTTTATTTTAACCGAAACAGAAAAAAAATCCAACCAATTTACCGATACTGGCTGGATTTTTGTCTTTATTTGGTTTTATGTGTCTGTTCCGTTGATTTAGCTGCTTTTTCTTCTGGATTTTTAGCTGCCTTCTTAGGTTTGCGCTTAATCGCAAAAATTTCTGCAAAATCACTACTTTCTAAATCAATCCGCTTTTTGTTCTTGCGTTTCTTTTCCACACGCACCGGCAACCCTTCACCACTAATCGGCTTTACAGGACTATCAGTTCGTTGACGCACTTCTACTTGGCGATAAGCAATACTAATTTCACGGCGTTTAAATTCATTAAACACTGTCTCCATTACATCGTAATAAACATTCCAGTAATCTTCGCGGTCACACCAACAACGCGCAGTAAATAAGTCGGAGGCCAAGCGGTCTTAGG
>JAZSQY010000011.1:0-10655 GCA_045538225.1 Clostridia bacterium
TGCCCAATATTCCCGACTGCTGCCTCCCGTAGGAGTTTGGACCGTATCTCAGTTCCAATGTGGCCGATCACCCTCTCAGGTCGGCTACTGATCGTCGCCTTGGTAGGCCGTTACCCCACCAACAAGCTAATGATACGCAACCCCCTCCTTTACCGATAAAACTTTTACCCCTTCACGATGCCGTGTTGTGGTCATATGCGGTATTAGCACCTGTTTCCAAATGTTATTCCCCTGTAAAGGGCAGGTTGGTTACGCGTTACTCACCCGTCCGCCACTAATATTGTATTGCTACAATATCCGTTCGACTTGCATGTATTAAGCACGCCGCCAGCGTTCGTCCTGAGCCAGAATCAAACTCTAATATTAAATTTGATTATTTTACTCAGTTCTTGACTGACAATAAATTGACAAAGATATAGTGTTTATTAAACCTACAATCTTATACAAATGTGTACAAAGTATTAAGTTTTCAATGAACACGGCTTGCTTGCTTTCACAAACAAGTACCCATAATCTAACATACTAAAAAACCCCTGTCAAGGGTTTTTTTAAAATTTTTTTCAACTATTTTGCTGACTTTGGAAACTGTCAATTTCTTTACAAATGGTTTCAGCCAAATTGAAAATTTTTGCGCGCTCCTCTGCCGTTGATTCCGGCAATTTCTTCACGCTTGGCGCCCCCCAAATGTTTTTAATTTTTGGACCAATCCATTCATCGTGTTCAATATCTTTAAAGACACCAGCCACAATACTCAAAGCAGCTTTGGTCGGTTTTGGGAAAATTAATTTCATAGTAAAATTCGTAAATGCTTTATTTTGCGCATTGGTCATCGGCGTCAAGGTCACACCCGGATGCACAATCGCTAAACGCACATCATCGCGATCTTTAAACATTTCGGATAAAGCCAATGTAAAGATACGTTTTGAATTACCGTAAACTTTGGTACTCTTTGGTTCATTACTATAGTCAACATCGCTTTCGTTAAAGCGACCGTAGTCCATTGAAATACTACTTACCGGAATAACTTTACCTTTGGTACGTTGCAAAGCTGGCAAAAGTTTTCTAATCAAATGATATTGTCCAATAAAGTTAATTGTGAAAACATTATTATAGCCCAATTCGCTTTTTACCAATGGAATATCATAAACGCCCGCATTCAAAATTAAATAGTCAATGCGTTGGTCAACTAATTGTGCTGCTACTTCATCAATTGAAGCAAGGCTGTTCAAATCAATGCGCTTTGTTTCAATTTCCGCATTCGGGAATTCTGCGCGCAATTGAGTACTAACAGCTTCCATTCTTTCTACATCACGTTCCAACATGATTAGCTTTGCGTTTGCTTGTACTAAGTAACGGGAAGTAATACTGCCCAACCCACCGGCTGCGCCAGTCATTACTACTACCTTCCCTTGTAAATCTGTTGTGTTATTTTTTAACCACTTTTCAATATCCATAATAGATATATTATCAAACTAACTCACATTCAACAAATTATTTTTGGCGACTGGCACCACAACCATCACAAGTATGTTTGCTGTTATCATTCAACCCACCGCAATAACTACAACGCCAAGGTTGATTATTTGTTGCAGAATCAGTATTTGTCGCACCATTCGCCGCTTCATTCTTTGCTTTCTCTGTTTCGGCAATTTGTTCTTCGGTTGCTTTTTTTGCTGTCATTGACACTAACACCGAAGCCACAATCAAAAGTCCCGAAACGCCCGCCGCAATCAAGGTTCCAATTCGCCATAAATTTCTCGTTGCTTGGGTATCTACGTATTCCATATCATCTTCCATATTTGCCACAAGCAAATAATTCTTATCCATCATTGGCACCGAATCGGTATATTCATCTACATAAGTGTTAATTGTATCTAATGCTAAAATAATAGTTGTTCCTTTTAGGGCAATTGCTTCTTCACGAGAATAATGACAGAACGAAAAGCCGTCATAATCACTGTTCCCATAAAAATCATAATAAATGCAATATTTTCCGGTATCACCGTATTCCTCATAATCAACAACTTTTGCATTAATTTGATAATCGGCATCAAGCTCGGCCTTTTCAATCATGTTTGCATAATACGGATACAAATCACGAATATAGGTTAAATCACTTTCCGCCGTTGCCCACATACACCCCATCACGATGGCGGCAAAAATACCCAAAACTAATAACAAGCTGATTAAGGAACTAGCTTTTGCACGTGTTGCGCCAAAATAAACCGGACGCCCAAAAATCACTGTCGTATGCGGACGCCAACGTAACGATGGACGATAATGACTACCACTGCTGCGAGAACGCCCCAAAACTCTTCCACCAAATGATGAACTTGATGTGTTGCGATTAAAATGGCTTCCACCAAAGCCGCTTGATGAACCACGACTAAAATGGCTACCGCCGAAACTACGTCCCCCACTTGACCCACGTACACTTGGCATAAACACTTCCTCCTTAGTAATTATACTATTTGAAAAATTTTAACAACCAGCACAAATTTTGTCAACGACAAGCAGACAACTTTACAATTTCCGAAGTCATAAAATAATTGTGGTTTAAGCCAAAATATGTTATGCTCGTTCAATGAGATTAAATGTTTTAGTTGGATTATCTTGGCCATACGCAAACGGCCACTTACACTTAGGACACATCGCTTCATCCTTGCCTGCCGATGTCATTGCCCGCTACTACCGTGACCACGGCGCTAACGTCAGTTTCGTCAGCGGCAGCGACTGTTTCGGTACACCCATTTTGGTTACTGCCAAAAATGAAAACTCAACGCCAACACAAATTGCGGAAAAATACCACGAAAGTCACAAACGCGACCTCGATGATTTGGGTTTCAGTTTTGACCGTTACACCGCCACACTCAGCCAAGAACACCAAAACTTTGCGGCAAACTTCCACGCAGATCTCTACGATACCGACAACGTTTTCGTGAAAACAGTCCCCCAACTATATTGCACACAATGCCAACAATACTTACCCGACCGCTATGTCGAAGGAACTTGCCCACACTGCGGCAAACATGCGAAAGGTGATTCTTGCGATAATTGCGGCAAAATTTTGGAACCGGAAGATTTACAAGACCCACGTTGCAAACTTTGCGGAGCTACCCCCGAATTACGCAACACCCAACAAATTTATTTGCGCTTAAGCCGTTTCCAAGAAGCAATCCAAAACAACTTGCAAACCAAACAAAAACAATGGACAAACAATGCTGTCGGCATGACCAATAAATATTTGAACGAAGGTCTTATCGACCGCGCGATTACCCGCAACATTACTTGGGGCGTTCCATTGCCCGCCAACGCGGCTAAATTACTCGACGATACCAAAGACAAACACATCTACATTTGGGCGGAAAATGTTTTGGGCTACTTATCCACCACCCACGCAATTAAACCCGATTGGCAAGAATTTTTATTAGATGACAACGATACACCAAAACGCCACTACTATGTCCATGCCAAAGACAATATTCCGTTCCACAGCGTGATTTTGCCCGGATTACTGCTTGCCGAAAATAAACACCAATGGCACTTACCGGATTATATTATCAGCAGTGAATACTTAACCATGAACGGCAAAAAGATTTCCAAATCCACCGGTAACTACATCACAGCACGTCAATTAATTGATAACTTTGACGCCGACATGATTCGTTACTACTTCTTACGCAACACCAACGATAAAAAAGATACAAACTTCACCTTCGAAGATTTTGTCTACACCATCAACGGCGAATTAATTGATAACTATGGCAACTTGGTCAACCGTACACTCAGCTTCATTAAGAATAAATTTGGCGGCAAAATCCCAGCCATGAAACCAAACCCAACCATCTTCCAAAACATCGACCAAACATTACTAGACTTCAACCAATACATTGAAGCCGGTGCTTGCAGCCGCGCTTTGGCAACCGCAATGTCTTTGGTCGCTTTTGGAAATAAATGGTTCAGCGACAATACACCATGGAAAACCCTAGACCCACAAGTCATTGCCGAATGTACCACGATTATTCGTGCCGCAACCAAAATGTTAAAATACTTTATCCCAAATGGCACCGCCAAAGTCCAAGCTTGGTTGTCCACCGATACATTGGACGACAATATCAGCGTCCTTTACAAAAAACTCGATATGAAAGAAATTCAGGAGCGTACATGGTAATTCGTAATTTAAAAGGCGTCACCGATTTTGACCCCGCAGTCATGACTTTGCGCAATCGCATCACCGACACATTGCGCCGTAATTTTGAACTTTATGGCTATCAACCATTGGATACCGCAATGCTCAACTACCGCGATTTATTAACGTATAAATACGGCGAACAAGCCGAAATCGTCAAAGAAATTTATTCACTGTCCGACCAAGGCTCACGCGATCTGGGTTTACGTTTTGACTTGACGGTCCCCTTCTGTAAATACATTGCTTTGAATCGCAGCTTGAAACTACCTTTCAAACGTTATGAAATTGGTAAAGTTTTCCGTAACGGCCCCGTTAAAGCCGGCCGCTTACGCGAATTTATTCAATGCGATGTTGACGTCGTTGGCGACAGCAGCCGCGGCATCGAAATTGAATTATTGGAATTGGCTATTACCTGTTATTTGCAACTTGGTATCACACCACAAATTCAAATCGGACACCGCCAAATTTTAATTGGACTTTTACAATACTTAGGCGTTACCAACAACCATGACGCCATTATCGGCATTTTGGACAAAATCAAAAAAATCACCCGCGAAGAAACATTAAGCGAACTTAACAAATTTTTGTCCACCGACAAAGCCATTCAATTATTGGATACGGTTACACTCGATATATCCGCACTCGAACAATTATTACCCGATAACACCGGCATCGCCGAAATTAAAGACTTGTGGTCACAATTAACCGCATTAAACCTGGCACAATATTGCTTGTTTACTCCGTCCTTGGCCCGCGGCTTAAATGTCTACACCGGCGTTGTTTGGGAAGTCTTTGATGCTCGTGGTCAATATACTTCGTCATTGGGTGGCGGCGGACGCTACGACCAAATTATTACGAACTTTGTTGGCTCCGGAATTGCCTATCCGGCTGTTGGTATGTCTTTTGGCTTGGAACCCATTACCGCCGTTTTAACCGCCCCCAATACAGCAAATCCAATTAAATTGTTAATTGTCCCCATGAATACTGCTCCGCAATGCCACGCACTGGCGCAGCAATTACGCGCAGCCGGCATTCCCACCATGCTTTGGACCGCAAAACCAAAGGTCGGCAAAGCTTTGGAATACGCGGCCGCAACACAAATTAAATATGCGACCGTCATCGGCACAGACGAAATTAACAATGGAACTTTACGTGTTAAAAACTTACAAACCGGCGAACAAATTGATTTCGCTTTCAACAATCTGTCCGCCGTCATTCAATACTTAAACAATTAACGGAACAACAAACCGCAAACCAAAATTAAACACAAAACAACCATCAGACCACCCCACCAGCGGGTGGTTTTTTTTGGTAGATACACACCACCCACGGTTAAAAGTGCCAACCCAACACACCATGGTAACACCAGTACATGCACACTTTGCGTCAAGTGTAAACCACCATGCAACACCGTCAATAATCCCATACCTAATGTCACCAACAAACTGTTCACCAACAATAAACTACGCACCGCATGATGCCGCAGGAACTTACAAGAACAAATTCCCACACCATGCACAATCCCCACGAACAATCCAAGCACCCACCCCCAAATGACACCAAGCTCGGCCCGCTGCCAAACCAGCAACCATGCCCCCACCAACAACAAACCCAAAACACCAATCCAACATACCACGTGCCGCAGCCCGAACTTACCACTGCGCGCAATTTCGGGTTGCCGACCACCACTTTGCCACAAGATTACCAAACCAACAATCAGCAAACCCCAGCCACTGTACACGCCAATTTGACCACTGCCACTTACCAACCAACATCCAACAATCCCCAATACCAACCAAACCAATAACAACCCATCACCGCGTGCCAAACGTATCCCAAAACACAAACTCAAAACACCAACCAGCGCCAAATTAACAATCACCACACCCCACAATAAACTAAGCGCCATTTCCGTTTCGCCGACAAACGTTACCCAAACAAGCAACGCGGAAACCGGCACTAACCCGGCCACAATACTCCAGATTCGACTCCGCCCGCAAACATACCATAAAAAAAAGGCACCGAGTCCCAAAAACCCGCCGCCAATTAAAAACCAAATCATTGTCCACGCGACCGACACATCTATGCGTATGCGTGGATAGAAGTTTTATTTCATGACTTTTTCAATGTAATTTGCCACGTCTTGAATGGTTTGCAATTTAACCAAATCTTCATCGGCAATTGTGATGTTGTAACGTTCTTCCAAATTCATCATTAATTCCACCAAATCTAAACTGTCGGCATTTAAATCTTCCTTTAATTTTTTGTCTGCCGTTACTTCGGCTACCGGTTTACGTAATTGCTTTGCAATTGCCGTGCAAATTTCATCTACCAATTTCTTTTGATCATTTTTTTCCATACTGTATTTTATCACACCAACCCCACACCGTCAAACGTGTTATAACGAACTTTCGGGAACATTGGCAATTGGATTGTTATGAATCAATGGATCATCAATTTTCAATTCTACGAAGAAATTAACAACGCAATTTTTAACACCGGCATACTCAAAAGTCGCCGCAGCATAAACCACAAACTTAGTTTCAAACTTGCTACCAACCTTAACCTTCATACGGTACGTATTCTGTGTCTTTTTTCCTTCTGCCGTTTCTGTCCCTTGTCCCGCCGCCGGTGCTTGGTAATAATAGGTCAAAACCCCATTTTGTACACTATATACCGAATCATATGGCGTCTGCGCGACAGCGTTCATATTTAACACATCTGTACTTTCCAACCCGACAAACTTAAAACTGGTAAATTTTGCGCCACCTAATATGACATCATTCCCTTGGATTTTAATTTTTGAAGGGTCAATCTTAAAACTATTTTTTTGCGTCGTGGAAAGCTTTAAAACAGGTACTTCCGAATATTCATAAACGGTTGAACTCCAATTTGGACCATTACCGCCTCCGTCAACATTATCCGCTTCCACTTTGGTAAAGTGAACATCAATCAATTTTAAAGAAAGTGCCATAATATAGACAATCACAACAGAGCTTATAACTTTAAGTAAACGGCTTTTTGCATTTTTACGTTTTCCTTCATCTGTGGCCGTAAAAAATAAATAACATATATAAACTGCGTACAAGACAAACAAAGTGCCAACCACAGTCATAATCAAACTCAAAATACCGGCTAACTCCAAAAGAAAAGTGCTACCAGTATATTCGCCGTCTAAAAGTTGATTTACCATCCCCATAGTTACCAGTATTATACCCTATTGCCTTTATTATGTCGAGAAAATAATTTTCAATGCGACCGCATACACCAACAAAATGGCCACCAATAATACATCAAGCAATGGCTCTATTTTTGTCTTCGGTAAATGCACACGCGCACTCCACGCCGCCACAACCACCCACAGATAAAAAAGCAATACCAAAAATTGCAGAACTTGCACCAAGGCAGTATTGCTCATCAAAACTAACACAACTATGGCTATGCTTAGCGAAACATGTTTTTGAACGAAAATTTACGCTTATCCGCCACCCCCGTATAACGAATAGCTTTGACCAAACCAACAATACTCACTTCGCCCGTTTGGATACTGGCGGACTCCACGAATAAATCGGTCCCACTAATCATTAAACCGACATTTTGTAAAACCAAAACAATTTGTTCTGGCGCACTACTTTTAATTTTTTTCACACCCGTGACGGTCAGTTGTCGACGATTTAATAACGTCAAATCACTTTTTTCATTTTCCATATTTTATCTTATGAACTATAATGAAGATATGAGACTTTATAATACCTTAACCAAACAAAAAGAAATATTCACAACGGTTCAACCCGGAATTGCTCATATCTATTCTTGCGGACCAACCGTTTATAATACCGCCCACATCGGCAATATGCGTGCCTATATCTGCAGCGACATTTTGAAAAAAACACTGCGTTTTAACGGCTACCAAATTGAAGACGTGATGAATATTACCGACGTTGGTCACTTGGTTGGGGACGGCGATGAAGGCGAAGACAAAGTCGAAACCACAGCGCGTAAACTTGGTATCCATCCTCTGGAAATTGCCAAAAAATTTACCAACACTTTTATGCAAGATATCAAACGCCTCAACATTACACCTGCCAAATACATCGTACCTGCTACGCAATGCATTGACAGCATGATTCAATTGATTAAAACTTTGGAAGAAAAAGGCTGCACCTACCGCACCAGTGACGGTATCTATTTTGATGCCTCTACCTTCCCAGATTACTTTAATTTATCCAAAGGATGTCTGGAAGGCAATCTTGGCGGCGCCCGCGTTGCACTGGGCGAAAAACGTAATATCAACGATTTTGCACTCTGGAAATTTGTCAGTCCCAACACCATTCAAAAATGGGATTCACCGTGGGGTGTCGGTTGCCCGGGTTGGCACATCGAATGTTCCGCAATCTCAATGCAACATTTACCTTTACCATTTGATATTCATACCGGCGGCGTCGACCATATCCCGGTTCACCACACCAACGAAATCGCACAAACCGAAAGTGCTACCGGCAAAAAAATGTGCCACTTTTGGTTTCATAATGAATTTATGACCATTGACGGCGGCAAAATGAGTAAAAGCCTTGGCAACGTCTACAGCCTTGATGATTTAATTGCCAAAGGATATGACCCAATGCACGTCCGCTTGTTAATGCTGCAAACCATCTATCGCAGCGTCTTTAATTTCACTTTCCCCGCCCTTGATGGCGCACGCGAAAACTATCGTAATATTATAGCTGCATTACGCCGTCACCGTAGTTCCACCACCCCGACACAACCGCAAGTTATTCACGACTTACGTCAATCCTTTACCGATGCCGTCAATAATGACTTAAACACTCCCATGGCCTTGGCAGTGTTACACCAAGCTTTAAAACAACCTGAATCCAAAGATATCTATGCCTTAATCACCAACGAATTTGACCAAGTCTTATCGTTGTCTTTGGCTGCCGCCGCAGAAACGCAAGCAACAATCATCATCCCTGCGGAAATCACGGCTTTGGCGGAACAACGTTTACAAGCCAAAAAACAACGCGATTGGCAAACAGCCGACGAATTACGCAATAAAATAACCGCCGCAGGTTACCAAATTAATGATACCTCCGACGGTTATACAATTAACCCAATCAATTAAAGTTAAGCTTATTTTTTCATACTTGCACGCAAACGTTCAATCGCTGCCATAATTTCATCGGTTGAACGCGGCTTTGCTGCTGTCGTTGTTCCCAGATTGCTGGTTGGGCGTACAGAACTTGTGGTTGCAGTCGTGCTGGTTGTACTTGTTGGTCTTGTTCCCAACATCGAAGCATAAGGCCTTAATGTTGGACGTGTTGTCGTTGCAGTCGTTGTTGGACGAGCCGCCGATGTAGCGCTTGGACGCGGAGCCGCAGTTGTTGCGCTGGTGGTTGAACGACTGCCGAACAATGAACTGGTTGCAGTTGGACGACTAAATGCACTGGTTGTTGCTGGACGCGCGGTTGTCATAGATGGACGCGGTGTCGTACTAGCCGGAGACACAAATTCAGGTTCGCGTGGTTCTTCTTTTTCGACAATCGGTTCAACAACCGGTAAATCCATCGTTACTGGTTCTTCAACTTGAACTTCATTTTCTTCTATCACTGGTTCAACTTCATTCACTTCTTCCACTACAGAAGGTACTTCCACTTCTGCAACTTCTTCACTCGCTACATCTACTTCTGCTGCAAATTCTGCTGCTTTGCTTTCTTCTTCGTCTTTTGTTTCAACGATAGTTTCATCAATGTTAATAGCGTCATCTTCTTCGGTCAAAGTAACTGCTGGCATTTCATTGATAGCTGAAACATTTGCTGGTGCAACTTCTTTGTCTTCTTTCTTAGCAATTTCGCGTACAGCAACTGTGCGTTCTACATAGGTGTAACGCGGACGACGGTAAAATAACATACGCAAGAAATAGCAAACTAAAACAACTAAGAACGGAACTTCGATGTAAGCAACTACTTTAAAAATATCGTTGTTTGCCTGCGCGAAAATAACGATTGCCGCAAAAATGAAATAACCCCAAATCAACCATTGAGGTACTAAACGTTTACGCAAAGCGCAACCCGTAATCGCTAAAATTAATACAATACCGACCAATCCGATACCGGCCCACAAGATTGATACTAACGGAATTAACATATTAATTTTGGCCAAAAATTCAATTGTAATATTCCAAATTTTTTCCATACTAATATGATAACATTTTTTAACCTTAAAATGCAAGAATTTTTAACAAATCGCTTTCCCATTCCATATCATGACGTAGGACAACAAAATTCCACAAAAGAATGGCGCGCCGGTTGTCCTAACATAATTTAAGGAGAGAGAAAATGTTTGATGAAATCTTAAAAGGAATGGGCGGTAACTGCTGCGATTGCAACTGCAATGAAACCCCAAAACAAAAAAAATGTAGCACCAGTTGCGATGTTTTATGGATGATTATTTTGTTAATGGTCATTTT
>JAZSQY010000088.1:0-6628 GCA_045538225.1 Clostridia bacterium
AACGGCAATTCACGATAAGTTGTATAGCCATCAACTAACTGCTGCACTGCTTTTGGCAAGTCACCGTATTGTAATGTGCGGTGGTACTCCGTTCCAAAAGCTTTACCGCCTTCCCCTGCTAACTTAACCGGCGCAATGTGATCTTGGAATGGTTCAGCGGCCGCCGCCAAAGCGGTAACACTCTGCTTCACCAAAACATCGGCATGACCCTGCACTTGGCAACTTTGGATTCCGGGCGCAACATGGGCAACCTGCGCTTTGGCAACGGGGTCAACGCTAAGTGTCACTTGTTTGGCGGTATCCACCAATGGATTCAGTAAATCTAACATACAGTCTGGATGAATCCGGTACGGGTCCTTTTTCCAGCAGCCTGTAATATATAGCTTGGTTTTCGGACGTGTTAAAGCAACATAGAGCAAACGCTGCATTTCTTTGAAATGATTGTTTTGTTGATACTTGGCAATCCCCAGCCGCAAAACTTGACTTTTTTCCACGTAGTTTTCGGTATCTAATGAAGACACACAAATCCCCAAATTTTTATCCATGATGATTTTACCGGGACGATGTCGGCGTGTCCAAGATGACCCCATATTAAATAAAATTACCATTGGAAATTCCAAACCTTTGGAATGATGAATTGTCATTAATTTAACCGCATCGGCCGCATTAGCACCAATATTGACTTCAATTGAAACTAATTCATGTTCCACCAAATACAAATAACGCGCAACCGTATCAAAATCACTCACGCCACGAATCGCACCCAAGAAAGCATTCACAACCGGAATTTCCAACATGCCAAATTCGGTAGCCACTTGTGTCAAAACTTCGTGTGTGGATTGCACACGCCCCAATTCGCGATAACGCGTCAAGATAATATCGCAATGGTCAATTTTTGTTTGCAATGTGGTATCAATTTTCCCCAATCGCAAATGAGCCAATTCATCATTTGTTAAATGGAACAAGTATTGTAAAACTAAATAACGCGACAATTCGTTAGTCGGGTTCATGGCTGCAAACAAGAAATGATTCAACAAAATGATTTCGCGTTCCTGTAAAGCGTCACCAGTACGGTCAATCACACTGGGGATACCGCGGTCGGACAAGTATTTTTGTAAATCTTTTAACGGAGCGCTGGTTTCCGCCAGAACCGCAATGTCTTGCAACGACAGATGGGATTGTTTAATTTGAGTGTAAACCATTGCCATTTGGGATTCCATATCTGCCGCGATTTCAATTTTAACAGGTTCAGTTAAAATTTCGGCGGCTTTTAATTGTTCTTGAATTTTGACAAGTTCTTCCGCAAAATCTTGATTATTATCAAGACCCATTGTCAACAACAGCTGTCCTGACTTTTCAATTTCGTCATGTAATTGTTGCGCTTGCTCCGCGAATTCCTGCTGTGGATCAGTTTTTAACAATGCCAATAAATTTTGCTTCGCTTGCTCGACTTGGCGTGACAAGGATTCGCCCAACTCAAATTTATGTCCATGGTTATACTCCGCCATCAAACGTCCCATGACCTCGTTCACATAATGTAAAATCGAATGCACACTTCGCCAATTACGGTTCAAATGAAATTTTTCCACATTGTCTTCGCCGGTAAACTTTTCAAATAATTCAGGCTCACAATCGCGGAAACCATAAATGCTTTGTTTGACATCCCCCACAATGCAAAAGAATTTATCTTCGCCACGCAAAATATCGATAATGCGAAATTGCACAGGGTTAGTATCTTGACCTTCATCCACAAAAATGTATTTTGACTGTTGACGAATTGCGTCTAAGGCTTCAGGATTTTCCAAGACTTTAAGCGCGTATTTTTCCAAGTCGTTATAATCCAGTTTTTTGAATTCTGCTTTCTTGGCACTATATGCGTCATCAAAAGCCTGCACCAAATTAATTAATTGTTGGATAACTTGACGGTCCCTGACGATGTCGGCTTGCACTTCGGCCACAGAGAATTTGAATTGCTCTTGAATGACTTTACAAACGTCATTGATAAAATTTTTGCGCAGTTCTTTAAAATTATCATACAAAACAAAATCCGCTTCTTTTTTTAAGCGCGGAAAATCCCACTGTAAATTTTGGAAATCCGTGTAATTCTTGGCAGCCAAAATTTGATTGGCCACATCAATCATGAAGTTTACTTGTGGGGAAACATGGTTAAGTCCAATCAACAGTTGACGATATTTTTGCGCCGTTTCATGGTAATCGTCAATTAAACATTGTACAGCTTGGTTTTGATTAATGTTCGCATCATAAGCGGCCAACGCCGTTTTTTCAATCCAAGCTGCTTTATCTTCACGGGTATCCAAAAAATCTTGAATTGCAAAGACCACACTACGCAATTCATCTAAATTACGACTGGCGGCAAATAAATCCACGGCACTGTGCACGCTTTCATAACAATCCAACACTACTTTTTCAAAAACGTCGGCCTTTAATTTGTCACTTTCAATTTTATCCATAACCGCAAAGCTGGGATTCACTTCGGCCACAGTAAACCACGCACGGACGATGCCGGCACAAAAACTGTGGAACGTACCAATGGCCGCAGCTTGTAAATCAATCTTCAAATTATCGACCGATGGATAAAGCGACTGTAACTTTGCATCTGTTTTCCAAGCTTCACACAACTGTTTTTTTAATTTTTGGCGCATGTCCTGGGCTGAGGCATCCGTAAAGGTAAGGACCAATAACTGGTCAAAACGCGTTTTCCCTTGCTTAACAATTTCCGCAATCTTATTAATCACAGTGGTAGTTTTACCACTGCCCGCACTGGCCGAAATTGCCAATTTATGACCTTGAGAATCAATTACTTGTTGTTGTTCCGGTGTGGGTTTATTTTGCTTACTCATGTGCATCCTCCCCTGCAAAGTCTTTATAACTTGCTGTTACCCCGTCGCCGCGGTACGGCCCCATTGCATGTTGGCACAATCCTTTCATAGAACAAAATTCACAAGTTCCTTTCGCGACCGCGTTTGCTTCAACACTGCCGGCAATAATTCGATCGACTGACGCATCCACCATTTGCAATGCATAATCACAAAGGTTACGGATAGTTTGCGCATCGACATAATAACGGGCTTTCGTATTAATCATTTTGGGTGGGAATAAATCTGCCAGTTCCTTGTCAATAAATCCATTAAACATAAATTTCTTTTCGTCGGCGGCATACCCTTTACTTAACGGCAAGTAACCGGCACCCGCAATTGCTCCCAACCCGTCACGTGATAAAGTACCAGCGTAAACAGGTAATTGCAGTTTATTACCCAAACGAATATGTTTGGCTAAGCCACTGGCAACATTACCGGTTTTATAATCCAGTACCAAAAAGGCGTTCGCATCCTTACCCAGGTCCACACGGTCAACACGGCCCACCAAAGTTAATCCACTTTTTAAGGTGCGCGTAATTTCTTTTTCGACCTGGGTTTTTTGCGCATCGAAACCACCCTCGGCAAAAATCTTATCCAATTCTTGCAAAATAAATTTAATTTCCTTGGCGATATTTTTGGTTAAAGGTGGATAGTTATATTCTAATTGTTGGATGCCCGCTTTGACAGCACGATCCAAATTATGGTCGGTGAAGTATTCTTGCAATGCCATGTGTATCGCAGAACCAACGGTATTGGGTTCTAACTTATAAAGCGGACGTGGCTGCAAACGCAATCCTTTTTCAAAGAAGTTTAACCGTGGGCAATTGTAATACGATTCAATTAAAGTTGTTTTCACACGGCGATGTGGGAAAAACAATTCTTTGCCGACCGTGATTGGCGATTGGTCATCGGGTAACCAACGGAAACTGTAATATGGTTGATACGGCAAGGGCGGAAATTCTTCATTGGTACCCGAAAGCAAAACTTGGGTAGTCGCAACAGTTTTTAATAATTCCGCACGGCGATAATTGCGTTGTCTTTGTATAGTTGGCGTGGGTGTAATTTGGGTACCGGCTAAATCCACTTCTTGCAAAATGTCATCATCGGGTTGTGTTTGTGGAAAATTTTCCGCACTGCAATTCGCGATAAACAAATATTTAACCGTGATCGGCACCCAATCATTCACTGGTGCAATTAAAACGCGATCAATATATTGTGGGATATTAGAAACCTTGGTTGCACTACACAAAATCCAAAACAAATTCATAAACTCACGCAAGTGGAAAGTTTGGGTCCCGTACCCCACGGCAATTTGGTCTAAGATATGATGTATTTTTTCGTTCTCTGTAAATGTTTTCAATTCCGCGCAAAGCGCATTAATATCTTGCAACACATTTAATTTTTTTACTTCGGGAACAACGCGCGCGCGCAAGTTAGACTTGATAATTTGGTTTTCCAAAGTAAATACTGTTTCATCATCCACACCACTGCACTGGTTAAATAAACTTGCGACCGTGTTTTCGCTATTATCATTCAAAGCCAAAGCCAGTAAATCGCGCAAGTATTTCGCTTCCACGGTGTTGCTTAATTTGGTACCAACGTCAATGTTCACGGGGACTTTGTATTGTTCGGCAACCACTTGCCAAATCGGAGCTGTTGTATCGAATTCGTTTAACAAAATCAGTATCTCTTCGGGTGCAACACCTTGGTTTAAAAGTTTTGCAATTTTTTGCATCACAACATTGGCTTCACCGCGTTCGGTTTCGCAACGTCCCATAGCTATTTGTGGTTGGAAAGATTCAACGGCTTCCAGCAGACATGGCTTGAATTGCTGTAATTGTCCGCGGAATTCGGGTTCACTGGCCGCGATGGTTACTTTGGCGGCACATGTGTACAAAGCATGAACAACTTGCAGACGTGCCGGCGAAAGACTGGTAAAACCACAAATAAAAACACTGGCATTTTTCACAGTTGTACATTGTTCAATGTTGGCTGCTAAATATGACAACATATCCAACGAGTCAGTTTGTGCCGCAATTTTTTGGCGATAAGATTGGTAGATTAAATTAATGTC
The DNA here is from genome assembly GCA_045538225.1 of Clostridia bacterium. Lineage (GTDB taxonomy): Bacteria > Bacillota > Clostridia > Christensenellales > UBA1242 > RGIG8050. Next base: position 4,954 of record JAZSQY010000088.1, read on the forward strand.
GTGATATTTTTTCCGTGAGACTGGGTTCTGGGCTTGGGCTTCCAATGCGGTAAAATCCACGCAAGAACTGCGCATTTGGTTAATGGTATTATACATTTTTTCCGCGAAATCATAATGCGCCGCACTAGACTTAAACCATGTTAATTGGTCTTGCACTTCACGAATCGCATTCCAAAGATGCAAAACAGCACTGGTCTTGTCCAGGATAACTGGTTCTTTTCCGCGTGTTAATTCAGAAGCAACTAAGCGATACAACATCGAAAATGTCAACACACGAATATTGAGTAAATGTGGTTGATGTTTTAACATGATGCGTTCGGCTTGCAGCGTAAAGCGGTCCGGCACCAAAACCAAGACCGTTTGCAATGTCGGTTCCGCCGCAGCTTGCCGCAAAACATGCTCATTGGTTAAAACAAAATTCTCTCCTTGGTAGACTGTAATACTCACTGTCATAGGATAACATTGTTCTGGTTAAGTAGCAACGGACAAAAAATTTAGAAACCATTTGCAACTACTCCCAGATAACATTAAAATATGATAGATGAAACAAGCATACATTGAATTACTTGCTCCCGCTGGGGATATCAAGCGTGCCAAAATTGCTTTGGACTATGGGGCCGATGCCATTTATTTAGGCGGCAAAGATTTTAGTTTACGTGCCCACGCGGCAAATTTTACCGATAACGAAATCCGGGAAATTGTTGAGTTAGCACACGGTCGCGGGAAAAAAGTTTATGTGACCGTAAACATCATTCCGCGCAACTATGATTTTGTGCAAATCATTGATTATGCCAAACGTTTGGATACTTTGAACATTGATGCCGTTATTGTAGCAGATTTAGGCGTAATGAAAATCTTCCGTGAACACACCAAAATTGATGTCCACGTTTCTACCCAAGCAAATATCACCAATCAATACACCGCACTGGAATATGTAAAAATGGGTGCCACCCGTTTGGTTTTGGCGCGCGAATTAAATATCAGCGAGATTAAAGAAATTTGCGATGCGGTACGCGGTCAAGCCGAAATTGAAGTTTTCGTACATGGTGCCATGTGCGTTTCTTACAGTGGCCGTTGTTTACTTTCCAATTATATGACCAACCGTTCCAGTAACCGCGGCGACTGCGCCCATTCTTGTCGCTATAACTACGTATTACAAGAAGCCAAACGTCCGAATGAATATTGGCCAATCGAGGAAGACGAACACGGAACTTACATCATGAACAGTCGCGATTTATGTTTAATTAACCGCTTACCCGAATTAATTGAAGCCGGCGTCACCAGTTTCAAAATTGAAGGTCGTGTCAAAAGTACCTATTATGTAGCGGGTGTTACTCATGCTTACCGTCAGGCATTGGACGGTATCAAACGCGACTTTATGACAGAGTTAGACAAAATCTCACATCGCCCCTACACCACGGGCTTTACTTTCGAAAAAGTGCCCACCGAATATTACCCCGCGGCCCGCGAAGAACAAACTTATGAATTTATTGGTTTAGCCACGGGTGAACAAACAATGATACTTAAAAACAAAATTAACACGGGCGATACCTTGGAAATTTTGTCACCCAATTTGGCCGTTGACGGCAAAACTTTTGTGTGGCAAGGCGAAATGCAAAACCAACCCGAAACCGAAGTCGCAATTGAAGTCGGAGGCCAAGCGGTCTTAGGAAGA
>JAZSQY010000075.1:0-11220 GCA_045538225.1 Clostridia bacterium
CAGACGGATTGGAATTTACAAGGAAAATGTCAAGGTTGGACGGATATTGAATTAAATGAAACAGGTATCAAACAAGCCGAAGTGGTGGCAGAAAAGTTAAAAGATATTAAGTTTGATGTTTGTTTCGCCAGTCCTTTGAAAAGAGCAGTTAAAACTGCACAAATTATTTATAAGGGGGAAATCTTAACTGATCCGCGAATTATTGAACGTGATAATGGTGAATTGTCGGGGCGGACAGATTGGCGTGACCAAGGTGTTAATTTTAACGACCCGAATGAAACACGTTTTAACATAGAAACATTGCCGGTATTGCAGCAACGTTTAACTTCGTTTTGGGATGAAATTTTACAGAAATATCCAGACCAAAATGTCTTGGTTGTAACACACGCTGGCACCGCAATGTGGTCGCAAGTTTATTTTTACGGTCTTCCCGAAAACAATGATTTTATGAAATATAAATTAAGAAATTGTGAAGTCTTAACCATTAATAATCAGGTTAGGGCTTTAGGCTTTAAGTGAAATTATTTTTTGCCGATGATAATTAACGGTACTAACATTTCTGCTTGTGTGTAACCGCTGTGAACGCCTTTGAATAAATATTTGCCCCGGTTATTATGCATGCCGTTAAAGAAGCTCATCATTTTGTTTGTACCTTTACCGATAGCAATGTAATCGCCTAAGAATTTTTTATAATCATGATTTTTAGCTTCGCCAAAAACGCCGCGCTTGATTAAGTCGGCGGAATGGAATAATGCGAAGTCGGCACTGTATTTTGCAAACAATTGTTTGAATTTATTTTTCATGCCACGTTTAACGTGAAAACACGCAAATCTGCTTTCAATGGAAATTGGTGCTTGCAAGCAGTCCATCAATGCTTTGTTTTCATAGATTTCCACTGAACCTAAAATATCAATATGACCATGGTCAGCGGTTATCACGAAAAGAGTGTTGGGGCAGTCACTAGATAATTTTTCAATTTCGTGATTCAAGTACTGTATTGCTGCTTTAGTTTTGTCTGATGAAACGCCGTTTTTATGCATATCATTGTCAGGTTGTCCGTTATAACAATAAACAAATTTTTTGCCGTCCATGTTGCAGATGTTTTTTATTTGCAGCAATAAATCATTTGGTTCATTGGCAATAAAATGGTGCTTGGAAATTCCTACGTCGACAAATTGTGGAAAGCAAGTATAGATATCAATGTCCTTTCGTACTTTTTTATCGCAATAAAAAGCTTTGACCGGAAAGTTTTCGGCGATAAAACTTGGTTCAAATACTTTTTCTTTGGAATAAAAATCTTTGCCCGAAAAGATTTCGACAACTTTGTGTTGAGGTTTGAAATACATACTCCAACCAAGCCATCCGTGTTGAAACGGCTTGGTTGCGGTCATGAGTGTGCGTGTTGCCGTAGCTGTGGTACTTGGGAAAGTTGAGGTGAGAAACATTTTGTTGTTTTTAACAAGAAGGTCTTCCTTGGATAAATGTTGGTTTAAGACATTGACACCCATACCATCAAAAATAATGAAGACGACATTTTTGTATTCTTTCTTTAATTCTGTTTCGAGTGCTGGAATTTTTCGTGCGTCGGTTTCTACCCCAAGATAATTTGCAAAAGTTGCCGATGCGTTTAAAATACTATTGTTCCAATCTGGGAAAAGGATTTCATTTACCATAAACTTGTTTTGATATTAACACAAAAATGATAGATGTCAAACTTGACGAACGATAAGGCGTTGCATGGTGTAAAAAGTTGATATAAACTGGATAGTAAGTAGCTGATAAATTTCATCATAAGGAGAAGCAATGAAAATTATCAAATCAATCGTATTGGATCAATACAAGGATACGAAACAATACAAGGAACTGGCGGGCGGTATATATCAGTACACAAAAGAAGATGGTAAGGTTTGTTATTGCTTGACGTTGTACGCGGAGTTGGAAAAACATGAAGATGTTCAATTGTTATTAAAGTGTTTTTTGCGTAAATACTTTGCGCGTCGTGGCGGCTTTTATGAAAAGAAAGTCGAAGACGGAAAACGTGTACTTATAATTGAAGTCGAAAGTGAAAGAGAGTATGAGTTCCAAATGTTAGCGGGGCATATTGGAAAACGTGTTTTTACTTATGATGAGGATGGCGAAGTGGAAATTGGGGCCGAGCCGATTAATTATCAAAAGCCAGATTGGGTGGATGAAAAAATTTACAAGTTTAATACGAAATCAAAAAATCCAATCGCGTTGGCGGAATTGGAAAAGTTTGAAAAAGAAAATAAAATTAAGTTTCCCGAACAATTAAGAAATTACTGGCTGACTTTTGGTGATGCGAATATCAAGGAATGTAATTTTAAAAGTGATGATTGTCCAACTAATTTAGACCAAATTTGTTTTCCTTTTGAAGAAGATCCGATGAAGGAAGTAGGGCTTGCACCGCAAACATTTTTCCCGATTGCTTATGATTCATGTGGAAATTATTATTATTGGAACTCTGCCGATGATAAAGTTTATATGGTTTTTCACGATGATATTGACCCAGAACCGTTTGTGTTCTTTGAATCCGTTGCAGAAATGTTTGAACGCATGGAAGGATGTTTTAAAAATAAACCAAACTTTAGATTGGAAGTCTCCTACAATCACCCGTTGGTTTTGCAAGACCGAATAAAGAACGGTAAAAAAATTAACATGTTGTTATTGTTTGTTGGCGTCATTCCATGTTTTTTGTTAACCATTGTTTTGGCTATTACGCAGGCATTTTCGACTTTATTGATCGTGGGTAGTGTCTTTGTGGTGAGTTTAATTCTTTTTATTGTTAGCTTTTCCACAAATCGGTATAATCCCAAACAAAATCAAATTTTCTTTATTTATCAGTTTTTTGATAATTATTATGCAATCTTTAAAAATTCACGCAAAGATCCTGGTTTTTACAAATTAAACAAGGCTTATTATTATCGCAAACAGGAAAACAAACAACACGTGGTCAATGTTTACGCCAAAGATGAAATGTTTGTGTTGAAAATGTATACGGGAACATATAACGGTTCTCCGGTATACCAGGAAGAACTTTTGCCGAACGACGTGTTTAAGAGTGCAGCGCAACGTGACAATTTTAAACAATTTTTGCGTGATATTTTGGGGTTCGATTTTGTGAATGAATCCAGCATTGGTGCCGGACAATCCGCAAAAGTTATGGATACAGAGGATGAAGAATACATGCTGGAGACCAATGATTATGTTTTGATAATGAATCAAGATCTATATCAAGAGAGCGAAATCAATGAATATAAAGCACAGCTGATCAAAAAATATCAACAAGATAAAAAACAAATTTTGAACCACTTGTTGAAAAATGGTGTAAGCGAATTCTATTCCGGAGTATATGGTTACGATGATGAAACTATTTTGAGCAAATTAGGTAAGCCAACGATTTCTATCGACATGAAAATCGGAGGTTTTGCGGGACACATTGCTTACTGTCACAGCACCTTAGACGAACATTTAGTAACTGTTGAATTTGTCGACAATTTGAAATTATCTCAAAACGTACAAATTGACGGATAACAGGAGAGAAGAATTGGCATTGCATATAGATGTAGAAAATAAGGATTTAAAAATAATTTTTTTGGGTACGGGGAATTTTGCTACATCCCGAAAATGTACTAGCTTTGTTATTGATCAGCAAATCCTTTTTGATGTAGGCTACGGCACCGTCAATGCTCTGATTGATAATAACTTAGATACGAAAGATATTCGATATTTATTAATTTCACATTTTCATGGAGACCATATTGGTGACATTATTCATTTTATTACGCGCCGTATTGCAAAAAAAGAAACTCATTTACCATTGCAAATTATTGCACCTAAAGGAGCCAAAAAAATTATTGGTAAATATTTAGAAGCTCATTTTGCCGATGATAGGGCTGACATCGCTAAGTTGGTGCCTCTGTATGAATCAACAATTGCAAACATTTTAGAAATCAATGAAGGGCAAGAATTCAACGACAGTATTGTTAAGATTAGACCATTTTATGTACAACATTCTCCCGAGGCACAAGGATATATTATTAATATTAAAAACAAAATAATCGGTTGTTCTGGCGATACAGAATTGTGCGATGCGTTGTTAACACAAATTAAAAATGCGGATACATGGGTTATCAACTGTTCACATAAGGACGGGGATAATAAACGCAATATGAGTGCGAGCGAAGTAGCTAAAATTGCTAGAGAAAATCCAGGCCGTAAATTTTACGGTGTGCATCGTAAAGATTATGTACTGGATACAAAACCGGCAAATTTTTTCTTACCAAATGACAATGAGAGTACAACAATTTAGGTAGTCAAGTGGGAGTTGCATTACTGATACCATTTTTATTTTTTTTTAAAAAGGAACGGAACGGGAACTTTAACGGAACAATGTAGGAACATTGGATGTTAGGCATATCAAACGAGCAAATCCAAGACAAGATATTAAAAAGCCTCAAAGGAAATTTTCCGGTACAGATTTTAGATAACGTTGAATCAACAAACCTAACACTTAAAAAAATGGCTGAAATGCAGGCTGCGGATGGAACGGTTATAATTGCTCGTCAGCAAACGGCAGGCAGAGGAACTCAGGGCAGAAAATTTTTTTCACCACTGAATGATTTATATATGAGTCTGTTGGTTAGACCCAATTTGGATATTGTCAAGTCGTCGTATCTAACTGTGGCAACGGCGGTGGCGGTAGTAAATGCGCTGAAAAAAGTCTTGGGTATAAAATGTGGCATCAAGTGGGTTAATGATATCATTTATAAAAACAAAAAAGTTGGTGGAATTTTAACTGAAGGCGAAATGGAAAGTGGTTCGCAAAAATTAAAATATGCGGTAGTAGGTATTGGATTAAATTTGGCTAAGCCTAAATCAGGGTTTCATGACGAAATTGTAGGTGTAGCTGGAGAATTGTTGTCGGCAGAAATTACGGCAGATAAATATTGTGAGCTGGTGGCAGAGATAATTAAAAACGCGTATCGGTTGTATCAAAAACTGGGGAAAATGAAATTTGTGCGCAAATATCAAAGATCTTCGGTGTTAAAAAATAGGAATATTCTGTTTGCGAAAAATGGTAAAGTCCATGTGGGGCAAGTGTTGGGGGTTGATAAACTGGCGCGGTTAGTGGTTAAAGTTAAAGGCGAAAAGATAAAATTATGTGCCGGTGAAGTGACGATCATGAAATAATAATTGGCATAGATAATTGACGAAATATAAGTTATATGACATATTAAAATGTTGTTATAAACAATTTCAATGTTGTGATTTAATTATGGAGAGTGCATGAATTATATAGAAAATATTGAGGATATTTTAACCAATCATGTTTTTGGCTTTCATGTTTATTGTTTAGAAAAACCATTCCGTATTACTTTTGCTAGTCAAAGTTTTTGTGAGTTACTGAAAGTAGAACAAGAAAAATTGGTAGCTAATAAAGATAAATATAGTAAATTTATCCATGCTTAAGATCAAGAAATATATGAAGATTTTTTAAACCAATTAGCACAAAAAGAGCAAACGCTATCGTTGCAGTATAAACTGGTCTTGAAGAACGGCACGGTGTTATATGTGAATGATACAATTTCGTCAAAGCGTCTTGCCAATGGACAAATGGTTGGTTATTCGACCTTGAATAATATGATGGAATTAGTTACCGACAAAAGAGATTTGTTTTTGGGTAAGGGTAATCCTTGTGGATTTATTAAGTATACTTGTGAAAAACAACCACGCATTACCTATATGAATAAAAAGATGATGGAAATTTTAAAAATTCCACCACACAAGGAAGGCGAGTTAGATTATGCTGAGTTATACCGCAGTAATATTTATTTATTAATTCAGGCAGAAGAAAGGAAAAAGTTCCACCATTTATTAAATCGAGTTTTGGCGAATACGGAAACCATTACCGGAGAGTTAAATATCTTAAGGTGTGATGGAACTAGGGCACGGGTATTTGGCTGGATTACAAAGCAAATCAATGAACAAGGCGAAGCCGAGTTTCAAAGTGTTTTACTTGATATTTTCTTTCGTAATTTTAACTATCCGCACCTTTGGTTATTTTGATGTTTTTGTGAAAGACAAGCCAATTGCTTTCAAAAACAAAAAATCTAAGGAATTGTTGGCTTTGCTGGTTGACAGGAGAGGCGGCTTTGTGACCAGTGAGGAAGCGATTAGTTTTCTTGGGGAAGACGAAGATGCCAATCCGGTAACCTTGGCAAGATACCGCAAAGTTGCTCTCAGACTGAAGAACATTTTAGAAGAGTATGGTATAGCAGAAATTATGGAATCAGTTGACGGTAAAAGAAGGATTGATGTCAATAAAGTAAGTTGCGATTTGTTTGATTATTTATCGGGCAATGAACAATATGCACAATTGTTTAAAGGTAATTATATGGCGAATTGCAGCTGGGGCGAAGCAACTTTATCGGAATTGCTGGGAAATTATTAGACTGAGAATTGTCAATAAATGCGCATTTGTCACCAACAGACCATTTGGTGTTGGAAAAAAAGTTTTTCTGAAGTATTTAAAGTTCGTTTGAATGATGTTTTAACAGATTATCAGATTGCGGATAATTTACTAGAATATCAGACGATGGATGGAAAAAGATATCAACACAAAGTGGTGAAATAGATGAGTATTGAAGAATAAACAAAAGGTTTAATTGAAGAAGTCTTTGAAAATTTTGTCAGCGTAGAAACTGAAAAAGATTTAAAAAGAAAGGATATATCATATTGGCTTTCTCCAAAACAATTCATAGACGAGTTTATTCTTGGCACGGTAATTGCCGACGTTGCATATCAACAAAAGAGACAAACTCTGTTGGTACTACAATAGTGTTAAGAAGGTTAAAAGCCCGCAGGCGTTAGGACAAACAGTTGGTATAGTGGTGCGAAACAAATTGTGAACATATTTTTGAATTTTTGACTTTAGTTTGAAAATATAATTTATATGTATTATAATTCTTTTAATGAGTTTAGAAAATTTTTTATTAAAATTTCGTGAAAATATCATTAAAGATTCCAAATTACCGTTGGAAAAATATAAAGAGCATAATGCTTTAGTTAAGAAGAATAATTCAATAATAGAGACTGTGTATAAAAATAATTTAAAAAATGAATTTTTTAATGCTTTATTTAGTGATAGTGATTTACTTGTTCGCCTTGGTGCTGCAATATATAGTGAAATATATGAATATGATTTAAAACGCAGTCTAGAAGAATTTACATCTTTTGTGGCAATAGCTGATTCATTAAATTTAGACAAAAACACACAAGCTGGACAATACAAATTCGATATTGAAGAATATGCTATAAAACGAATAAAGCAAAAATTGAGTAAAAAGCAAATGTGAATTGGAGCGGTATGATGATTTTTGCTAAAAATGAAAAATTAGTTGAACTGGAAAGTGAATCAAAATGGAAAGAAGCTGTTGAATTACTGCGGGATCAATGGTACAAAGATAGACACAATAATAATTCGTTGTTGCGGTTAGCGACAGAATGTTGGTATTTGTTGTCAAATTGGGGTATTTTAGATCTAGCAAGCAGTGAATTAGAATTTCATGATGTTCAATCAATTCTAATTGAAACTTACAATTACATGCTCGAGTTTGGTCGTGATGTAAATTTGAATCTTGCAATGTTTGGATATATGGTTTCGTTATTTCCAAATTATTTCTATGTCGATTTGGATCAAAGTGGTAAGTTGTATTTACAGTTTGAAAAACAGGGAAAAGAAATGCTGAAAAAAGCATTTACAAACGAACCACAAAACCAATTGTATGGAATTTTGTACCTAGGTTCGTCGCCAAAGTTTGGTGATTCTCAAAATGAATCCTATGGAAAATTAGAAGTCAGAAAGCTGTTTCCTGGTGATACATTGGTTGAGAAATATTTTCAAGAAGTGTTGTCATGGTAAGAATTGACTAAGTATTAAAAAAAAGAGGGCATTTAATGAAAAATGTCCTCTTTGGTGGTAGGCGCGAGGGGAAGCGAACCCCTGATACCGCCGTGAAAGGGCGGTGTCTTAACCGCTTGACCACGGGACCAAACATTGTATTTTAACACGCTTGTTTTATTTTTGCAAGAGATTATTTTCGGAGTTCAAATAATGACTTGGTTTCGTGCAAAACTCTTAAAATAAAAAAAACGCTTACATGAAAAATTTATTTGTGCTACGGTGAAAACAACCTAGAAAAACTGGGTAATAAAAAAATGGGAGGTAATAAAATAAAAATGAAGAAAAAAATTTTGACTTTTGTGCTGGCCATTTGTATGATCATTCCTTGTGCTTTAATGGTAAGCGCTTGCGACAAAGGGGCAGATGCAAAGGTAATGAATGTGGAGCTGAATCCAAAAATTGAGTTCGTTTTGGACCAAAATGACAAAGTTTTGTCAGTTAATGCTCTGAATGAAGATGGGAACCACATTATTTCGGTTTCGTTAAATGCGGATACGGAAGTTTCTGGTTTCGAAGGTTTAACGGCGGATGAAGCGGTTGAATTGTTTTTGGAACTCACCAAAGAAAATGGATATTTGATTACGGGCAATGAAGAAGAAATCAAAATTGAAGTTTCGGGGGATGCGGATGCTTTATTGAAAAAAGTTAAAAATAAAGCAAACGAATTCTTTACCCAAAATGGGATTGATGTTGAAATAGTTACCGGAGCTTTAAAAAAGGCGCAGATTTTAAACGAAGTTAAGGCAAGTGTCAAAGAATATTCGGAAAGTGAATTAAAAGCAATGACGGAAGCGCAATTGATTGACTTATTAAAAAAATCGCGTGAAGAAACCAAAAATCTTTTAACTCAAGAATTGAAGGAAGCATATTACAATATGCGTTTGGAAAAAATTAACATTGCAGAAATGGAATCATTATTGAATCTTATTGAAAGAATTGGTGGACAAGTAAGTGACTCTTTAAATCAATTTAAAACAAGTATGGAAACTTTAATGAGTAAAGTTGAAGCTTTAGAAGCCGCTTATTATGAACAATTCTTGGTAAGCGACAGTGCATACAACATTGCGAAACAGGCTTACATTGATGCCAAGGAAAATTTATTGGCACAAAGATTGGCTTTGGCAACAGAGGGATTCACGGAAGAAGAACGTGCAATTTTGGCGAATTTAGAAGCGGCTGTTGCTGCGGCAGAAGCAGCGTGGGAAAATGCAAAAGTTGCTGCCGAGCTTGCGATTGAATCCGCAAGAGTGGCGGTGGTGACAACCATGAATAGTGTTAAAGGCATGGTGGCAAGTGTGAAAGCAATGCTTGAACTTAATCCTTTAATTGATTTGGATACGTTGGCGGGTGCAAAAGAAAACATGAAAAATGATTTCAAAAAATATTTTGCCGACCATGACCATTTCAAAGATTTTGTCGGGCATGGTCATTGGCAAAAAGCGGCGTAATCCGGTAAATTAGTTGACAGTGGCGGATGCGTATCGCATACTTTACGTAGATACAAAGGAGGGAAAAAAATATGTATTGTTCTCATTGTGGAAAAGAAATTAATGACGAAGCAGAAATTTGTGTTAACTGCGGTTGTCGCGTGAAGGAAACTGCAGGTACGGATAATAATAAAATTATTCGTTTCTTGTTGACTTTCTTTTTGGGTTTTATTGGCAGTTTCATTATTAATCATACTAGTTTGAAACCGACAGGTTGGAAATCCAGAACTTGTGCGTATTTATTTTTATCAATGATAACTTTTGGAATTTATGCGTTAGTTGCTTCGATTTGTAATTTTACATTTGATGAAAACAAAGCATCGAATATTGGTTACTTTAAGGAATAATGAAAACAAAAAGAATTGGAAGTGAATCCAGTTCTTTTTTTTAAGTATTTAATTAAAAATTTGTTTTTTTTTTTTTTTGATTTATGTAAAGTTAATATAAAATGTGCTGACAAGGGGATGTATAGTTTCCAAAACAATGAGGGTAGTTCCATGAAGTGTTACACGGGGTGCAGTAAGGAATATTTGTTTGGTAGGGAATGATTGAAGTTGTGTAATAACAACCGTTGCGTGGTGCTGTGTAGCAGTTGTCGGTGTATGTATATGCTTCGGGGTAGACGACACGGGTGCCGCAGTCATTATTGCGTGCGCAGATGTTGGTATTACGCGTGTTGGCAATTTCGATGTTAGTATCTTCGTTGTTTTGTTTTGCCAATAATGCCAAGATGATTAATAAGATGGTGGTGTTATTGGCTAAGTTAATGCTGTTGCTGCGGGCGTAGCAGCCTAAGCCAAGTAACGCCACGATAAGATTTTTAGATAAATTCATGTTTGACTCCTTTTTAAATTAATAAACTTTGCCTTGGGGGAACAATGGTTGATTGAGAAAGTTTTGACTGTTACTGGTCGCTGTGCTCGATGGCTGCATGGGGGCATAACCGTAGGTAGGAATGAGTAAGTCGGTGGTTGCAGTCACGCGAATTAAAATTTTGGTCACGGCGCAAGTGATGGTTAAAGTTCCGTCTGTCACTGTTGCGCTGTCATAACCAAAGGCACCTTCGGCTGTGATGCTGTACGGGAATGCGGTGTCGTCAGGAATGAAAAGTACGACGTTGATATTTTTGGTGATACTGGTGTTGGTTTCAAATTGAAGACCATTGGCATCGGTTAGACTTACTGTAAGGGGAATGGTTACCGTTGCCGTAACGCGTGAACAATGGCTGTTGTCGTTGAGTGGGGTAATCATTAGGTTTGTCATTTGGGTTTCTGTGGCAACGGCTTGAATGCGGTTAACCGTGTAAGGTGCAACTGCGGTCGGTGGAATGGTGCCGGCGCTAATTTGCAGTTGGGCGTCTTGGGTGACTACCATGGCACTATCCAAGACGCGTGGTACGGATACCACAACTCGATTTAAATTTTGTTCTCCTTTCATGCGGTTTATTTATGAAGATAATATTTTTTGTGTGAATGCAAATAATATGACTAATGAAGAAAGTTTGGTGGCGGTTAGGGGCTTTGATATTAGCCGTAATATTATTAGCCGGTTTCTTTGCGGGGGTGATTTGGTTGGCGGGAACGCGAGTGCCGGCTTATGTGAATGCGGCGGAATTACCGGTGGGCGAAACTTCCGCGCGCGCCATGTGTACCATGGATGTGGCGACGGGGCGTGTCTTATTTGCGCGTAATGCCGAGCAGCCGATGGGTATGGCTTCGGCAACGAAAATTGTTACGGCTTTAACAGAAC
>JAZSQY010000047.1:0-8483 GCA_045538225.1 Clostridia bacterium
GCTCACAGAACGACATGGCTACGATCCGACTTGTCTTGATTTTTTGGGCATTGAATACCGTACGCCGTATCGGCATTAATAAGAATTTTTGTGCGGAAACTTTGACCGCGATCGCAAAATTGTGGCGTCGTGCACAATTCATTCCGGAAGATGCCAAAGCCAGTGAATCTTTATTTTTGTACCGTGATTTCTTGAAAAAATTTGAAGGCGTAGAATGCAAGTTTCCCTTGGTTTTAAAAAATGGCGGCGTGCGCGTGATGACACGGAAAGAATATGATACTTCCTTTGTTCAAAAGCCTGTGCATATCTTTTCGGGGTTGTTAATCTTTGCATCTTTGTTGGTTGCCGGAATTGCGTTGTGGGTGAATTTGACAATCACCAAATCAATGTGGTTCGGTTTAGGATTGGCTTTGATTTTACCGGTAGAGCAATTACTTGTCGCATTTTTCTTGTCACGGATTGTTCGCGAAAAAAATCTTTACCGTGATGCAATTTTCGTAGCTTTGAAAGAAAATAGCGTCAACTTTATTACCATTGCGAAACCGTTTATCGTGGTTGATGCTTATCCGCATAAATTTGGCAAAAACGCACAACCACTTTATACTGCCAAAGGTGATTTAACTCCGGAACAAGTGGAAGAAATCCGTGGCTTTGTCATGGAACAAAAACGCAACGAAGTGACCGCGGCTTTTGATTCCGTAAAAACACAGGCGGCACCGGTCACACCCGCGGCTCCGGTTGAAGAGAAGATTGAAGAGAAAGTTAAAGAAAAGACGGAAGTAGTACCAGAGCAAACAGAAGCCGTTGCGGCAACGAACGATAGCCCGGAACGCGAAGTCACACAAGAAGAAAGAATGGCTACTTTGAATCAATTCATTGATGATATGATGATTGGCGAAATTCAACGTGTCGAACGCGAAGCCGCGGAAAAAGGCGAACCATTTACTTTTACCGATGAAGAAATTATGCAAATTATGACCGCTGACCAAGTTGAAAATGATGCAGAATTAGGCACAATTTCGGGTGACGCTGAACAAAGTGATAATGCGGTAGTGGAACCTGTCGCAATCAATAATGATGAATTGTTAGATTTCAGTGCGCCGATTCAAGAATTGGCAAAAGCACCGATTCCGGATGAAGATGCTCCGATTGTGGAACCGGATGAAGACGATTTCTCTTTAGAGGCCATTGGTTTGGCATTAGATGCGGAAATTGCGAAACGTAATGCCAGTGGTAAAAAATAATAACATAATAAAATAAAAGAAAAGTCCAGTACATTGGACTTTTTTACGAAAATTTTAATAAGCCATAAAATCAATGTATAGTGCGTAACCTTTGGCCGGGTCGTGGGTAAGTGCGTGGGTTAAGGTGCCAACTAGATGCCCGTCTTGGATGATGGGGCTGCCGCTCATACCGTGGACAATGCCGCCGGTGGTAGATAATAAACGGGGGTCAGTAATACGGATGACCATGGATTTGTCGTTGCGGCGGTTTTGGTAACGCGTTTTTAAAATTTCACAATCAAACTCTTCGACTGTATTGCCGTCGAGTGACGTGCGCAAAGTGGCTTTGCCGGGGTGGACGTGGTAGCGGGTGGCAACCGGCATGGTGGTTGTTGCGTTTTTTAAAATGGAACTGTCGGGTGTCAGGCAGCCGGTAATGCCAAACCGTGTCCCTTGAGTAATGCTGCCTTGGGGCGGTGAGTTTTGTAGAATGGAACTTTGGATGATGCCGGTTTGTTTGCCTTGTGTTTTAATGATGCCATACGTTTTCACGGAGCGGATTTCGCCGTTGCACAGGTCGACCGCGGTGCTGGTTTCGAAGTCGGTCATTTGGTGACCCAGTGCGGAAAATTGGTTGTTTTCGGGGTTAATCATGGTTAAAATGCCGACACCATTGGTGGTGTCACGTAAGTTAAGACTTTGGTTTACGTTCAACGTTTTTTGCAGGTGCGTTTCATTCCGCAGAATTTGGACGGTGGCTTGAGATTTATTTTGTGTCGCGGTGGCAAAATCCGCCAGTGTTTGAATCGGGGCACCATCCACATTTTTGATGATGTCGCCTTTTTGTAAAACATGATCCGCGGTATTGTTTGTCACCAACAAGCCATCGATATCGCCCATGATGCCGATGGGCATGCCGCCGACCAAGATTGTATCAAACGGTAAAATGTCAACGATAACTTTTTTAATGGGAATCACACCCAAAAGTTTAATGGTAATATATTTTTCTCCATCGGTGTCGGAGCCGGTCGGGTTGTCGGGTGGCACATCGGCTTGGCGTGCGTATTCACTGGGTGTCAAAATGATGCGCGCCGGCGTTGTGATACCTTGCACAAAGGGGATGATTAAAAACACGTAAATTCCGAAAGCCGTGACCGCAAAACCAAGTCCACGCCAAAAACGACCGTTTTGAAAAATTTTCATCTTGCATTTATTGTGTTACGAAATCATATAAATTATTTATGCTGGCGCTTTGGTGGTGCCGATTGATTGATTATCTCCGCGTGCAATGGAAAACTTATCGCACGACAATGCGTTGGTTGGCGGTATTTTTGGTCTTGGGCGCGGTGCTGGGGATTGTGACAATTTGCATCGGCGATGTGGAAGTCGACAATATTAATTACCAATTAATTGATGGCAATATTTTAAATGCGACCGCAATTGGCGTAGGTATGGGCAGTTTTATCTGGCAACGCATTCTGTCGTTGGCTGTGCCCGTATTCGTGGTTTTCGTTTTTGCCGTCTTGGCGCGGTGGACGGGGTGTGTGTTATTTCCCATTGTTTTGATGCACGGATACTGGCTGAGCGTTGCGATGTGGTGGGTGTTCTTTTATTACAGTTTCGCCGCCATTTTAGTGATTATCTTTTATACCGTGTGGCTGTTATTGGTGACCGCTGTTTTATTTGTGGGAATGGTGTGGGCGTATCAATGGGGTTGCCATTGTCGGACTTGTCGGGGAAAGCGGGATTGGGGAAGTATTGTGCGCGGGGCTTGTTGTTTCATCGGTGTGGCCGTGGTCATGGGTTTTTTTGAATATCTTGTCTTTTGTACCGTCTTAGGAAAAATTGTGTATAAAGCTGTGTAAAATTCCGCATCATAGGTTCATGAAAACAAAGAAAATTTTAATGACCGCATGGGCGATGAGTGCCGTTTGCGGGTTAAGTGCCATAACAGGGGTACCATGTTGTCGGGAACAGCGCGCAGGTAGCGAACCGGTCAATGCCGTCGCGATGGTTACCGAAGAAGCTGCGGAACAAGACGCAACCATGCCGCAGGCGGCAAACACTCCCCAAATCACCGCCAAGGCTGCGTTTTTGTTGGAAGCCAACAGTGGTAAAATTCTTTATATGCAAAATGCCGACCAACACTTACCCATTGCTTCGATGACCAAGGTGGCTACGTTGGGCGTAATTTATCAAGCTTTGGATGCCGGTAAAATTGCCATGGATGACATGGTAATGGTCAGCGAGCGCGCGGCTTCGATGGGCGGCAGTCAGGCTTTCTTGGATGCCGGCAGTGAATATTCGGTACGCGATTTAATTCAATCCATCGTGGTTGCTTCCGCCAATGACAGCTGTGTGGCCATGGCAGAACACATTAGTGGTTCGGTGGAAGGTTTTGTGCAGGAGATGAATAATTTTGCCAAAGATTTGGGTTGTAAAGATACCAACTTTGTGAACTGTACAGGTTTGCCGACACCTGGGGCTTATTCCTGTGCGCGTGATATGGCGACGTTGTATCAAAAAATCATGCAGTCACCGCATTACAGTGATTTTAATCATGTTTGGATGTATGATTTAAAACATCCCAGCGGGCGCATTACCGGCTTAACCAATACCAACAAATTGATTCGCCGTTATCAAGGTTGTTTGGGTGGAAAGACCGGATTTACCAACGAAGCCGGACACTGTATTACGGTTGCCGCGAAACGTGGCGATTTGCAACCCATTGCGGTCATTATTGGCGCGGCGAACAGTCAAACACGTTTTAATGAAAGTAGTGCCTTGTTGGACTATGCCTGCCAAAATTTTGAAAATCAATTAATCGTAGATGCCAGCAAGCCTTTGCAAACCGTGAGTTTAAAAAATGCGGTCGCGGAACAGGTGGATTTGTACGCAGCGGAAAATTATTACCATTTGACCGCCAAAAATCAAAGTGACAATTTGGCTTTGGCGTTAGAAATCCCGGACGCTGTTGCGGCGCCGTTGGCTACGCATATGGATTTGGGCAAAGTGATGGTTACCGACAATGGCAAAGTGGTCGCAGAAATTCCGGTGCGTGTCAAAGATGATGTGGCGAAAGCCAGTTATTGGGAAACCGTACAAAAAGTTGTGCGCCGCAGTCAATTATAATGTAATTTACAGATGCCGCGTCTTTTGGTATGATGTTATAGACGCGGCCGTGGCGGAATTGGCAGACGCTCAGGACTAAGGATCCTGTATCGCGAGATGTGGAGGTTCAAGCCCTCTCGGCCGCACCAGTTACGACAAAAACAACCCAAGGGCTGACCGTTTTGAAACTAGTTAAATAACTAGGAAAAAAGAAAAGAGCATATTTGATGTATGCTCTTTTTCTTTGTTTAGATTACTGAATATACGGCATAGCTTATAATCTTTTTTCTCTTTGTTCCTGTTTTATAATTTCTTGTTGTTTCTTTAGTTTCTGTAAAGACATAATTTTTAATTGACTGATGTTCTTTATTTGTTGTATTGAGTGCACAGTTTAATTCAATCTCAATTTTATCTTCATATACTTTTACTGACTTTACAAATAATTCAATCACTCGTTCAGGACATTTGTCCATTACTGTTTTGAATTTATTTTGGATATCTTCTTTGGTTAATTCAATGTTTGCTTTAGATTTTTCTATAACTAATTTTTCGCCAAGTACTTTTCTTTGTGTTTCTAATTCTTCTAACCTTGATTTTGTAGTTTCAGTTAAGATGCCTTTTTCGATAGCAGACATAATATTGACAATGGCATTATTCACTCGCTGTAAGTCGGAATTAATGCTAGTTAGTGAATTATTATTTTTGGTTCGTTTTTGATATTCTTCATAAATTGCAGTAGATACTTTTTCCAAATTTTCTGGTATGTTGAATTGTGTCTGAAAGAATTTGTAAACCATATTTTCAATAAAGTCTTTGTGTATTCTTGTTACATGACAGTTATCTTTTTTAGTGCTGATACAGTTGTAATATCTTAATGTTGTTCCGTTACCTGATTTTGCTGTTACTGGATACATTTTACGATTACAATCGCCACAATAGATTTTGTCCTTTAACTTAAAGATTTTATGATTATCTTTACGGCAACCATATCTGGTTAAAGCCATACGTTTTTGAACTTTGTCGTATAGTTCTTTACTGATAATTGGTGGATAGATTTTGTCATATACTTTTCCGTTGATTTTACAAATACCTGTGTAAATTTCTCTTTTTAAAATATCTCTAATAGTTTCTGGAATGAATTTGCGTCCTTTGTTTGTAATTCCTTCTTTTTCAAAATCTCGTGAGATTTGCAAGATGGTTTTGCCACTGGCATAATCTTCAAAAATTCGTTGTAAGACTTTTTGTTCGTTTTCGTTGATAGTTAACATTTTATTATTCTCCTTTGTATAGCCGAAAGATACAGAGCCAATGCAGTGTCCTTTCATGCGTGATTCGTGTAAGCCACGACTGACTTTTTGTGCAAGTTCTTCACTGAAGTATTGGTTCATTCCTTCCAGTAATGATTCAAGCAATACTCCTTCTGGTGTTTCTGGAATATTTTCCATTGCAGATAGTAACTTAACACCATTGTCTTTTAAGTGTTTACGATGGATTGCTGCTTCGTATTTGTTACGTGCAAATCTATCTAACTTATACACCAAGACATAGTCCCATTTACGATTGTCGCTATTTTTAAGCATTCGTTGGAATGAATCTCGTTCGTCTGTGGTTCCGCTAATAGCTCGGTCAATGTATGAATCGACAATGATGATGTTGTTGCGTTTAGCGAAATCCTGACAGACATGAACTTGACCTTCAATACTTTGTTCGGTTTGGTTGGAACTGGAATACCTAGCATACACAACTGCTGTTTTCATTTGGGTTAACTCCTTTTATTTTCGTTTGTCTTTCGACAGAAGCGAAAGGAAACGAAAAGGGGTTAAGATTGTTGTGTTGAATGTCCTTCGTTAGTTGTCAAGGGTTGCGTAAGCAATACAGTTTACCCTTGACAACTAAGAGTTTTCGTTTCAGCCTCGCTTCCGAAAGACACTAGAAAGCTTTTGGTAACTTATCTATGAGTTCCTTGTTAACAGTTCCAAAGAGTGTTCCAGTTCCCAAATCCCAACATTTGAAATCGTCAAAGAGAAGAATCTTGCGGTTCTCTTGTCCGATTGTACAAACAACATCATCTTCCAAAATATCTGTTACAAAATAAGTTTGTAGGTGTTTAGAATAAATAACTTTTTCTCCTGTTTTACGAATGAATTTGAGCATATACTTAACTGCTTGCTGTGAATGAAGATTGTTTTCGATAACCTTAAAATCATTTCTACCAAATCTTTCTAAAAAGAAAGTGTTTTGATGAGCAACTTGCATTTGGTGGTTTTTGGTAGAATAATCTTTGGTTTCAATGATTTCTCCGACCATTTCGGGAATGACAAAGATGCCGTGAAAATGTAACCTTTGCAATTCCGGACTGCGTTCAAAAACCCCAATATATTTCCAACCTTTACGATTGGATAAATGTCTGATACAATTTAAAAATTTTTCTCTAAATTCAGTTTCTGTTAATTTATTAGAATCATATGTAAATGTGCAAAAATGTGTCCATTGTTGTAAATTAACTTTACGAATTAATCTAGTATATCTAACAATACGATTTCTTTTATTTTTATTAATGATTGTATTAACGATTACTTGACTGTGTTCAATGTTCTTTATGTCTTGATTTAATACTTTAACAATTCTTTCTGTCTTTTCTTGTTTAGTTTCATTTGTTCTTTCACTTAACATTTGTTTGACCTTCGTTTCGGTCTCATTGGTTTGTGTTTTAGATTTGTGCTTTCTTCTCTTCCAGTATTGAGCCGTTTTGGGAATGCCGATATAATGGCTACCGTCAAAATAGATTTTAGTTTTGATGTAGTCCATTTTCCTGCTCCTTATCCTTAAGAATTAAATCAAGCATAGCCATAATGAACTCGTGGTCGATTAACGACAAATCTAAAACATTCTTGACTTCGTCTGTTGTTTCTTGCATTTTTTTAACTCCTTTTAAGGACAAAAAAAGACGCTAAGAAAACCGGTGGCCATTGTTTTCTTTAACGCCCATAAATGCAATTTTTTACTTTTTATTTTTAATCGAACCGAGTCTTTTGATTCTTCGTTAATTTTTCGAGTTGCGGTCCGTTCACTTCACAAAATTTACTATTACTATTTAATTGTCATTTTGCGTGGTCTTTTTTCGTACCAGCGAATAGACTAGCACACCGTATTAGAAAAAGCAAGACCCAAAATTTTTAGCATACAAACTGTCAATGAAAAAGAACATTGACAGTGGAAAAACTATGCAAAAAATTTAAAACGGCACAGATAAAAATCAGTGCCGATAAACGACAACGGCGGAAAGAAAAATTGGGTCCGGTGGAAAGCCTGCGCACCGACCCAATTTTCGCCATCGTTTTGGCTTGCTTTGTGTGCTTGTCTATGGCGGAGCGAAGCGACGCCACTTGTATATATAGACAAGCACACGTTTAACTGCCAATGTTTTTAATGGATAATAATTCTGTCCTAATCTTGTCCTATTAACATAAATAAATCATCTTCATTTATATGAAATCCCAAAAATTCTTTATATAACATTCTGTAAACACCACGCTTTAATGATTTAGTTATGTTACATAACCAGTTGTAATCCATAGTTTTGGTATCAACAACTTTTCTTTTTTCGGTAACTTTAAATTGATTATTAGGCAAATAATAGCCTTCGTGTACATAATGATTTCTTAAACTATTGATTTCGTTTTTAAAATATTCACGATTTAAATCTGTTTTGTTAAATAAATCCTTATTATTTTCAATGAAATTCTCTATACAATCAAAAGCATTTGGTTCATCTTTTAATTTTTCTTCCACTAATTTATTTCCAATAAATTGGTTTATGTATCTAAAATAAAACAAAAACTCGTCTTCAAGTGAAGGTAGAACCTTAAATTCCAATGGCAAAAAATTATTTTTGTTTATCGAAATTCTGTAATTAGCATTAGTATACATTTTCTTCATAAATTCAAAGAATTTATCTTTTATAAAAATGCAATGAAGTAATCCGCTATAATTATTTTGTTCTAAATACTTATGAACTAATTTAAAAGAGTTGCCATTATTTGTAGCAATATATGTTTCACAAGTTTTTAACCCAACTGGATAATAAGCATTTAAATAAACATTCATTTCTTGAATGTAATTAATAACTTCCTCATATTTTATTTCATT
>JAZSQY010000095.1:0-16572 GCA_045538225.1 Clostridia bacterium
GTTGATAAGAGTTAAACCGTTTTTTTGAATTAGAACCCCATTGTTAATTTTGTCAGCCAGTGTTTCGCTGACATTTTGTTCTAAATAATCTTTAATTTTTTGTTCAGCATTTCCGTTCGCTGTTAAGTTTAATGTTATCATTTTAATTCCTTTTAATATGAAAAAGAGTGTCTAGAACAGACACTCTTTTCATAACAATCTATTTTTTAATTTAGTTATAATTGGTTTGATAAACCACTTATTATTGTACTGTATATATGCATTATTCAATTCCTTTAATGTAAAGCTGTAATGAATCGTGGTTGTAAGAGTCATAGGTGCTTCGTAATTCCCAGTAAAATTCAACTGCATTTGGGTCATCTATATTTGTGTCTAATTCATATTCGTCGCTAATTAAATTACCGTCTTTGTCAAATGCGTCCGAAGACCAATACCAGTCCAAAGTTTTTTCTTCTTCAATTATTTCTTTGAATTTTTTAATTGCTTTCTCTCGGTCGTCAAACAGGGTAGTATTTATTCCTTCGCTGTCTTGATTAGACCAAGCAAGTTGTAAAACATAAATTTCTTTCTTATCCATATTAACCAATCCTTTTAATTCCGCCACCAAAGCTAACAACTGAGATATCACCAAATTCACTGCAATACTCGTCTGATTTATTCCAGACATACGCAGTGGCGTAAAAACCTTGTTCTGCTTTCGTAAGTAGGTATTCCCAATCTTCTTTATAATCGGTAACAATCAAGAAATCGTAACATTCACCGAAAGATGTAAATTCGTGTGTAACTGCATAAACAGTGCAATTATTTTGTGTTTCAATTTCTTTAATCTTATCTTCAAGTTCTTTATCTTGCCAAGCCCAAAAGCCTGCAAAGTTTTCGTAATAGCAAACATTATTTTCTTTCATAAAACCTTCAATGTAAGGTTTATAGATTTTTAATTCTTTCATTAGTTCTATTGCTTTTTGTTTTCTTTCTAATTGTGTTGTATTCATTTTTATTTTTCCTCCGTTAATTTTTTAATGTTTCCAATTAGGTCTGGTAAATTTGAATAATGGTTTTCGTTTCCACGATAATCATTTTCGTCTTTGGCTGTTCTAATCAAGATGTGATTAAACCATTCGTTTTGAAAGTATCTGACATCTGGTATTGATAGATAAATAACTACTTCGTTTGCTTCAAAGAATAATGCAAACTCATAATGATTTTTCATTACTTTGAGTAGCTTATAGTTTTGTTCGTTAAATAGTTTTTTTAAGTATCGGATATATTTATTCTGAAATTCTAGATAGTCTGGAGTGGTATAGCAACTAGACTCAAATTCGTAATCGCAATACTTTTTTAATTCTTGTAATTTCATTTTTGCTCCTTTTAATTAGGCACATATTTCAATGATGCCGTTTTCACATTCTTGTGCGTAACAATCGCCCATGTATTTTCCGTAGCCTTCAAAGTCGATAAAGTTTTCTAATGGTTCAGGTATTTTGTAACCATAGCACTCAAACATTTCTCGACCGTAATCTTCCCAGTCGTATCCTTTGTAATAGTGAATATCGCTGTCCCAATATTCACCGTCTTTATCTACTAACTCTTTGAAATCCGACCAACAGCGAATTTCAAGATAGGCAGTCAGCACTTCATATTTGTAGTCGTTGTCTAAAACGCCACTTTCTTTTAAGGTCTCAAACAATTCTTTGGGGTGCATATAATCCCAGTTAATAGAATTATCGTAGATACCTTCGATGTCCTGTATAAACAGTTCTTCGTCGATACCGTCTAACTTGAAACCTTGTTCTTTTAATTCAGCTTCGATTTCTTCCCAATCATTGTAGTTAGATAAATCAAGCCATTTTGAACCTAAAGCTCTTTCGTTGCATTCGTTATATGAACCCCAAGAGCCAATAACAACTTTAATAATTCCCATTGTAATTCTCCAAGTCTTCAAAATCGTTAATGTCAATTTTGTTACGGAATAACCCATATTCGAAATACAAATTAAATTTGTTATCTCGTTTCAGGTCGTATTCCTTGACTGTGATTTTACCTTGATAAGTTTCAGCAATATGAATAGTCATTTTGTCGAAGTTGATGTCAACAATGTTCATAATGATTTCATCTGCTCCATCAAAGTATTGAAATTCTTTTAAATAGTATTTTTGATATTCCATTTTGTTTTTCCTTTTAATTAAATAATTTTTATCCAGATGTTGTAATCTGTTTGGACTTCGCGTCCGTTGTATTCACTCAACTCGAAGAAACCACCTTTGAATTGGTTAGGTTTGTCGAGAATAGGGTGAAGGTCTTTGATACAATCTTCATAGACATGTTCAACAGTTTCACCATATTTGTTTTGGTATTCGGTATATAGATTTTCGTCATCTATTTCACCGTAACCACTGAAATGGGAAGACCTGTTATGGTCATATCGTGTGATACTGTATCTAACTTTCTTTCTCATTTCCTTTACCTCCTTTTTTGGATTTGCCTTTCGGCGAAAAACAAAAAGGGCATAGATGCGGTCAATATTTTTGTGTTTGATTTTATTCAGCAAAAGTCAATGACGAAGAATAGAAAATTACATAAAGAAAAAGCCCAACTTGATTGCCGGGCGTAATTTTATATTCCATTGACTTTTGCGAGTAGCTATGCCACTCAACCTGCCGAAAGGCAAATACAAAAAAGGAGTGCGAAGAAAGTTAAGTGGCAGAAAAGTGTCGACTTTGAAATTTTATGTGGCATAATACTGTCAACTGGGAATAGCAGTTAACCCATTCGTTTTCTCGGGGATTTAATTATCCCTTGAAAAAAGGCACTTCGGTGCTTTTTTTGTTTAAATTTTATTGTGTAATATTATAGATAGTATCGATAAAAATTTTTGACAAATTTGCCACTTTTATTTAGTGAGAGAAAGTGTGTTTCACACTTTTCCTATATTTTCAGGTCTTAAAAAATACACTTTTCCTATAATTTTAAGGGGCGAAAAATACACTTTTCCAATAATTAAAAAAGTAGGTCAGTTTTGTATTAAAATATGGGTCAGTTTGAAAACAAAATGTGGGTCAGTTTTATTGACAAATATGGGTCAATTTGTTATAATATAAACAATTAAATATGGAGGTATTTATGGAAAAGATTGCTAACGATAAATACAAATCAAGATTGGTCGATACACAAATTGAAAAGTATTTGCGTATCTTTGGAGCAGTTTGTGTTGAAGGTCCGAAATGGTGTGGAAAAACATGGACTTCATCTTATCATGCAAACAGTGAATTTTTAGTCGGCGATCCGAAGGGCAATTTTTCCAATAGAATGCTTGCCGAAACTGATCCATATACAGTGTTAGAAGGTAAAACCCCTAGGTTAATTGATGAATGGCAAGAAGTCCCTGCACTTTGGGATGCCACAAGGTCTTTTGTGGATCGTAATGGAGAGAAAGGACAAATTATTTTGACAGGTTCATCTACGCCAGCAGCGAAAGGAATTTTACATAGTGGAACTGGTCGTATAAAGAGTATTAGGATGAATACGATGTCGCTTTTTGAGTCGGGCGATTCAACTGGGGAAATTTCATTAAAAGATTTAATTAATGCTAAGTTTAATTCAGTTGTAATTCCAGATATAAAACTTGAAAAGATTGCTTACCTTATTGTTAGAGGCGGATGGCCTGGAAATATTAATGTAGGAGTTGAAGATTGTTCAGAACTTTCTATTGGATATTTGGAAAATGTAATTAAAACAGATCTGCGTAAATTAGACGAGGGAATTGATTACAATGAACATAAAGCTAAACTTATTCTGAAATCACTTGCACGCAACGAGGCAACGACAGTTTCTAATCAAAGAATATTGGATGATATCATTGAAAATGATACAGAATCTATTAGCAAAAATACATTAACGAAATATTTAAATGCGTTTAATAGGATGTTCCTTTTCAACAATCAAGAACCTTATTCGTCTAATATTAGATCTTCACTTAGGGTGAAACAATTAGAGAAGCATCATTTTTCAGATCCAGCAATGGCTTGTGCATTGTTAAAATTAACTCCACAAAAATTGATGAATGACTTGAATACATTTGGTTTTCTGTTCGAAGCAATGGTAGAAAGGGACTTGTCAATTTATGCTCAAGCTCTAAATGGTAAACTATATCATTATCAAGATTATAAAGGTAATGAAATAGATGCTGTAATAGAACTCGAAGATGGAAACTGGTGTGCATTTGAAATTAAACTCGGATTAAACAAGGCGGAAGAAGGTGCACGTAATTTAATAAAAGTTTGTAACGATATTACGGCAAATGGTGGTAAGGCACCAGTGCTTAAATGTGTTATTTATGGTATTGGTAATATGGCGTATCAAAATAAAGATGGTGTATACATTTTACCAATCACTGCATTACGAGATTAAGAGGTGTAATTATGAAAAAAATAAATAGCAAGTGGTATTCGATTGAAAAGATTAAAATATAAGGAAGTTAATGCAAGATAATGCAAAACATTTTATAAAATTGTGGCTAGAAAAATGTAATAAATACTGCAAAAAGTCGTCTCTTAATTGATTAATTTGCGATGCCTTTGGTTGCGTCTGCGGTGTCCCAGGGTGGAAGGTTTGCAGTCAAATGGCTGCAAATTTTTTTTTGTCTTTTGTTGGCGGGTGGGGTATACTAAGGGAAACTATGGCGGATTTGGTGAACAAAAAACAAGAGAGGAAAAAAGATTTTAATCCTTGGTTGGTTTATATTTTTTGTTTTAGTGTCAGTTTGGTCTTTATGTTTTTTTATGGTTTAAATTCGCCAATTCATACATTTAACTCGCACTGCGATTATAACTGGTTTTTGACGGTGGGACGCGGTATTGTTGCTGGAAAGATTCCGTACCGTGATTTATTTGAACATAAGGGGCCGATTACGTATTTTGTGTATGGCTTCGCGGCTTTGTTCCCGAATCCACAAGTTATCATTTGGTTTATTGAAGTTGTTTGTATAAGTTTGTTCCTTTTCTTTGCGTACCGGATTGCGCGCAAATTTATTTCGCGTTGGATGAGTATGGCGGTTGTGCCGGTAGTTATGATGATGTTAAGTGCTAATTTTGTGCGTGGTGTTGAAGGTTCGACTGTGGAGGAGTTTTGTTTACCAATCTTTGCCTATGGTTTATTGTGCTTTTTAGATTTTTTAATGGACCAACGTGCAATGACCTGGCAACGTAGTTTGGCGATTGGAATTTGTTTAGGAATTTTGTTTTGGGTGAAGTTTTTAATGTGGGAATTCTTCTTTGTTCCAATGTTGATATGGCTAGTAATTAATTTAGTGCGACGCAACTTGATTGGGCTTCTTCGCAGTGGGTTAATCATGGTGGGTGGTATATTAATCGTTACCTTACCAATTTTAATTTATTTTGCAGTGGTCGGTGCTTTGGATAGTTTGTGGGAGGTTTACTTCCTCTCTAATATCTTAAGTTATACGGGACATGATAGTACCAATTTATGGGAATTAGCTTTAAGCGCCCAACCATGGATCAATTGCAGCCAAGCGTTGTTGGCGGGTTTTTACTTTGTTGTCTTGTTCTTTGTGGGAATCTTTGCCTTTGCAAGGCAATACCGTCGACAAAAAGGGTGGTTGTTGCCTTTGGCTGCGATTGTATCGTGGTTGTTAGTGGGGTTCTTCTGTGGTTATGTGTATTATTTTTTACCGTTGTTCACATATGGAATCTTAGGAGCAGTTTATCTTGTCAAAGGTGTTTGTTTTGTTTTTAAGAGTATTGAGATAGAGTTCAAACGGCAATGGGCGAATGCTTTGATGATTGCTTTGGTTTTTGTTATCAGCGTTTTATTGGCTTTACCCGGAGTGACAAACGTAGTTGAAATTAATCGTCCACGTGAAGAGTATGTGCCGTTGGTAGTGGCAGATATTTTGGCCGAATATAATGAAACCGCGGAAAAGTCGGCGACCTTGTTTTGTTATCGTATGTCGGATCAAGGGTTTTACAATGCGGCCGGTTTAATTCCGAATGTGCGCTATTTTGCACAAAACTCTTTTTCGGAAGAATCTTTACCAGAAATGTATCAGGCTTTTGATGAAACTATTCGAAATCAAGTTTGTGATTTTGTTGTTGTTCTTGATTCCGAATTGGAAGAACATCAAGATTTCCTGTTATCTTATTACGATTATTACTATGGCACATTGGAAAAAAGTACGTTTACGTATAGCTATTTTGAGCCAGATGAGTATTTGGAAGAAAAAATTATTCTATTATTTCGCCGATAATAGGAATTATCTATAGATTTATTAAAAAAAACTATTGTAATTTGTGATAGTATGATATCATATGTTTATGAGCACAAAAGAGAAAAAGATTGTTCCTGTCATTTTTGCGATTGATAACCGGTATGCTCCGATGTTACATGTAACGATTAGTTCTATTATTGCTAATGCTACGCCTGAATATGAATATCGTATTCATATTATGTATGAAGATTTGGCCGATGAATACCAAAAAAGTTTTAAATCAATGGAAACAGAAAACGTAAAAATTGGTTTTACTTTCATCGGTGAAAAGTTGAAACAATATGCGGAAACGATGCACTATAAATATTATGGTTCCAATGCGATTTATTATCGTGTCTTTATTCCAGAATTATTTCCACAATACAACAAGGTTGTTTATCTTGATGCTGACGTGGTATTGAATGCTGACGTTCGTGAATTCTATGAGACCGAATTAGGTGAAAATTATATTGGTGGTGTGTTATGCGAAATTGTGAATAACATACCAGTTTTTATTGACTATGCAAAAAATTTCTTAGGTTTGGGGTTGGAAAAACCATGTTATTTTAACAGTGGGGTCTTGTTGATGAATTGTCAAAAAATGCGTGAACTTAATTTCATCAAACGCTTCTTTGAAATAGCAAATAGTTTTAAATTGGAAATTTGTCCAGACCAAGATTATTACAATTTGTTGTGTTATGGTAAGTCTGTTTTGTTGCCGGCCGAATGGAACAAAATGCCGATTCCGGGCAGTAAGCAGAAGTTGGAAGATTTAAAATTGGTTCATTATAACGTATCTGGAAAACCTTGGTTGCAACGTAACGTCTTATACGGAGAATTGTTTTGGAAACACGCGGAAAATACTCCTGTTTATGACATGCTTTTGAAAATGCGTGAAGAAGCGACGGATGAAGACTTGGGTGCCGGTAAAATTAAAATGTTAGCTGGGGTTGCCAAAGATTTATCTATGCGTGAAGAAAACTTGCTGGAGACAATCCAAAAACGTAGCTATGAATTTAAAATTCCAAAGAAATTGCATTATATTTGGTTAGGTGGTAATCCGTTAACACCTAAGATGCAAGCTTGTATGGCAACTTGGCGTAAGTATTGTCCGGATTTTGAAATTATCGAGTGGAATGAAAATAATTTTGATTTAGATAAGAGCCCCGCGATTAAAGTGGCATTGGCAAAGAAAAACTATGCGTTGGCTTCGGACATGATGCGTGTTCATATCTTAAACGAACAAGGTGGTATTTATTTAGATACCGATGTGGAAATTTTGAAACCTTTGGACCGCTTCATGCAACACGAATTATTCATGGGGTATGAATGTAAGTTTTGGGTTAATACTGCAATTATTGGTGGTGTGCCGGGGCATCCGGTCTTTAAGACTTTGGTTGATTTGTGTTCATCAAAATATTCATTGAAAATTACCAATCGTTTGTCGGTGCATATGTGGTCGGCTGCATTGGCTGGTAAATATCATATCCGTGCGCGCGGTAAAACCAAGTTATTGGATAATGGCATTGGTATTTATTCGAAGGAATGGTTTTATCCAATTCATTACATTACGCGTAAAAAAGTTATTTTACCGAATACCCATACAATTCATTATTATGAGGGGACATGGGGAAATGAAAAACGCTTGAGTATGGCGGGTAAAGTTTTTGCAGCGTATTTTAATTCGCCACTCTATCGTCCAATTGAGGAAATGACCGCGCGTGGTTATCGTTGGCGCATTAACCGTTTATTCAAAAAAGTTGCGAAAGAAAAAGCAAGTAAATAAAGTGTTAAATAAACTTATAAAGTAATAATCGAACAATAAACATAAAATGTTTGGGGTCTTGAAATGTCATGTTGAATTGTATATACTTCGTAAGAAGGTTTAACATGAAGAATCATGATTTAGAAATTATCAAACGTAATTACGGCGAAGAGATGATGCATATTTGCCGCGGTGGTTTGGGTCTAGTGTTAGAACACGAAGGATTATTGCCAAAAATTTTGGAAGCTAATTTTGCCCATCAAAAAAATTTGGGTGAAGATATTAAGGCACAACGTAAAATAGATTCGTTTGTGGCGTTTATTTTGGAAAAGTCAGGCTTGAAAAAAGAAGGAGATGCGGATTTGGTTCGAAACAAATCTGCGGTCGAGTTAATAACAAACACTAAATATATTTTATATCCTGAATGTAAAACGGAAAAAGATATTCAGTCTTTTCGTCATTTCTATCACAGGAACATAGGAACAACTCCAGTTTATAAAGTGGGACAGAGACCAGAAAAAGAGAATGGTGAGGAATTATGTACATTTAGAGGCGGAAGATTGGAAGATTGCCGTGTTTGGTTTGCTGTCAAGGAAGGAGCAGAAAAGCTTGACCGAAAGGATTTTATAAATCCGCGAAGACAAGACGAATACGGAACTAGTGTGATTAGTATTCAATTTTCGAAAGGGAAACATTCGATGTTATCGATAAAAAATCGCTATAATCATAGCGTTCTGTATTCAGATGCTACTTTCGACAATAATTTAGATTTAATTAGACCTGGTTTATTTAAAGCCTTTCAAAAAGATTATCAAATTGAAGGGTGTATCGAGACAGGGTTTGAATTAGATGGTTATGTTTGGGCAAATGACGGGAAGATTTATCCATACAACATCGAATCGAATAATATATATTATTGTCCGAACAATACCATAATTGAAAATGGCGAGGTGGTTAAATTACCAACACATCAAATGTTAGTTGATAACTATATAATTGACTGTAAAGAAAAAAATGTATATCGGTATGGCAGATTAGGGACCCAGGCATGTGACGGTTTTACTGATTCTTTTAACGGTCTAAAAAAGATTAATGTTGAAAAACACGGTGTTATTAAGATTACGAAAGCTACGGGTGATGAAGCCGTTTTGCAAATCAACAAAAAAGGCGAGATTACATCGTTTGAAGATTACACATTGGAAAATGCAGGTTATAACTTTTTAGAAAGAAATAGAGCTTTAAAACGTTTAATCTTACCGGGATTGAAAACTTGTGAAGATAATTTTTTGTATTATAATCGTGTATTAGAAGAAATAAATTTGGAAAATCTTAAGGTTTGCGGTCAAAACTTTTTATTTAATAATGAAGGATTAAAAGCAGTAAATTTCGAAAATCTTGAAGAATGCGGTGATCGGTTTTTATATCGTAATTGTGTGCTTGAAAAGTTTGTTGCGCCGAACTTAAAGGCATGTGGTCATTATTTTTTAGCTTTAAGTCAAATAAAAGAATTGAACCTGGAAAATCTTGTAAAATGTGGCGATGATTTTTTAATGAATAACAGTGGGATTGAAAAGTTAATTGCACCAAATTTAAAAGAATGTGGCCATTACTTTTTATCTTCAGGCCAATTAAAAGAATTGATTTTGGAAAATCTTGTAAAGTGCGGAAAATCGTTTATGTTTCATGATAGAGTGCTTGAAAAGTTCATTGCACCAAACTTAAAGGAATGTGGAGACACATTCATGTTTTCTAATAATGCATTAAAAGAGTTAAGTTTGGAAAATCTTGTAAAATGCGGAGAATCGTTTTTGTTTGATGATACAGCGCTCGAGAAATTTATTGCGCCAAATTTAAAAGAATGTGGCGATAATTTTTTAATAAGAAGTAAACGTCTAAAAGAGATCAATGTTGAAAGTTTAGAAAGGTGTGGCTGTCATTTCCTAGGAAATAATGAGAAACTAGAAAAATTAAATGCGGCATGTTTGGAAGAATGTGGCGATAATTTTTTACATTTTAACGATGTTTTAAAGCAAATAGATGTTAAGAACTTGAAAAAATGTGGTGATGGTTTTTTAAGCTGGAATAATGCCTTGAAAGTATTAAATGTGAAAAACCTTAAAAAATGTGGGGATGAATTTTTAACGTATAATACGGGACTTGAAAAGTTTATTGCGCCAAATTTAAAAAAATATGGTAAATACTTTTTAGATCATATTTTATCGGCTGAGAATATTTCAAAAATACCAACATTTGATTTATCAAAAAAAGTTATCAGGCGTTTAAGTTTAAAAAGTGGCGTTGGTTTGAAAAGGCACAAGTTATCAATCTTTAAGTGTTTTATTAAAAATGCGCTGAAGCTGCAAAATTCCAAGACTGAGATGACGCAAAATATATAAGCAATTGCGAGTGGCAGAGCATCGTAGTATTTCATTTACTTCTCAAAGAAGTTATAGTAAAATTGGATTAATGATATATGTAGTACGGCATGGGCAAACGGATTGGAATGTGGAAGGACGATGTCAAGGCTGGGCAGATGTTGAACTGAACCAAACCGGATTGAAACAAGCGGCGGAGTTGGCAGAGAAATTAGCAAATGTCAAATTTGATGTTTGTTTTTCCAGCTCTCAAAAGCGTGCCTTCAAAACTGCGCAAATCATTTATGCTGGTGAAATTATTGTTGATCAACGACTGAAAGAACGGGGCAAAGGCGAATTGGAAGGGCGCACCAATGTGAAACAGATGGTACAGCAACTTGGAATCAATTATTATGACCCTGAGGAAAATAGCTTTGGTATTGAGAGATTGTTGGATTTTCAAAGTCGTCTCCGTTCGTTTTGGGATGAGGTCTTGGCTAAATATACCGGTAAGGATGTATTGGTGGTAACGCATGGTGGGGTGGCAATGGTTTCACGGGCGTTTTTTGATGGCATGCCGGAAGATCAAAACTTTTACCATTACCGCCTTGAAAACTGCGAAGTCTGGCAAATTGATAACAGCAAACCCATGCAAATTGGCTTTTAAAAGTACCCGAAAATTACATTGACAATATATATATTTACACTACATAAGGAGGATAAAAAAATGGTTAAAATAGAAGAAAGACCATTTACTTTCGCAGAAAAAATTAGAGCTTCCTACTATTGAACCTGCAACCAAAACTATGCCAGAACCTGAATTAGAAAGATAATATTCATTAGATTGGCATACAGACAAAAATACGGGTGTAATCGCACTCGTTTTTTTTTGGTGCACCTGGCAAAAATTTTACACAAAGTTTATGTATTCAAAACATGTCGACCTTCTTTGCGTGTTTGTATTTAAAATGGATTGGTGAGTTGTTAGGGGCTCGAACCCTGGACCGAAAGATTAAGAGTCTTTTGCTCTACCAACTGAGCTAGCGGCCCTCACTGTTACAGAGTACCATGAAATTTTGGTGGCGTCAATTAAAGCATTATGTTATTTTAATATAGGAAGTAAACTAAACATAGAATATGAAACATTTTTACGTAGTTTTGTGTAGGACGGGAACTTTTTTATCTAAGCTTATTAGTAAGGCAACAGGGGATAATTTTACTCATGCCTCAATTTCTTTTGATGATAGATTGCAAACGATGTATTCATTTGGCAGGTTGTGGGCATATAATCCTTTGATTGGTGGTTTTGTTAAAGAATCTGTACAATATGGTACAATGCGGCGCTTCCGTCATGCGGATACTTTAGTGATGCGTGTCGAAGTAGAAGAAGATAAATACAACGAAATTGTGAAATATATAGAGGATATGTACGCCGAACGTAAAAAATACAAATATAACTATTTAGGTTTATTCTTATCCAAATGGCGCGTGCGTGTTCGCTCACAAAAATCGAACCGATTTTATTGTTCGGAGTTTGTAAATTATATTTTGGAACGATTTGGCATTATTAAACCTGGTGAATTTGGCAAAGTGGTGCGTCCGATGGAGTTATTGAAGTTGCATCATATTGGAAGGGGTGAAGTTGTCTATCGCGGGGCGCTTTGTTCGTTTTCTGCGGCACGAATTTAATCCGCAATAAAACTCTTGCAAAATTATAAAAAGGTGTATATACTGTAAGTTATGAATTTAGTAGAACTCATTGAAAAGGAAAATCAAACCAAAGAAATCACTCCATTTAAGGTTGGTGACACGGTTAAAGTGTATTTCAAAATTATTGAAGGAAACAAAGAACGTATTCAGGTTTTTGAAGGATTGGTTATTGCACGTAAAAACGGCGGTATCCGTGAAACTTTCACTGTTCGTAAAATCAGTTTCGGTGTAGGTGTAGAACGTACTTTCCCAGTATACTCTCCACGTATTGATAAAATCGAAGTTGTGCGCGAAGGTAAAGTTCGTCGTGCGAAATTGTATTACATTCGTGACTTGAGCGGTAAAGCTGGTGTTAAGGTTAAAGAAAAAATTAAAATTAACGATAAGAAAAAACAAGTTCTTACCGAAGAAGAAAAAGTTGCATTGATTGCAGCTAACAAAGCAAAAGCAACCGCTAAGAAACCTGCAACCAAAACTGCTAAAACTGTTGCGAAAACAAGCACTGCAAAAGCAGCTGAAAAACCAGTAGATACTGAAGCAAAATAATTAATATGGAATTTATTTTTAAATTTGTT
Organism: Clostridia bacterium; assembly: GCA_045538225.1. Taxonomy (GTDB): domain Bacteria; phylum Bacillota; class Clostridia; order Christensenellales; family UBA1242; genus RGIG8050. Next base: position 12,667 of record JAZSQY010000095.1, read on the forward strand.
TTACCAATGCTAGCTATCGTTTTGGTGGCTGGCATTTATATTTGGTTTTTGCGTTCGCGACGAGTGGATAAAAGCAAGTGCGAAACCAAGCAAATTTCTGTGTTGCCTAAGAAAGCTCCGGTTGTGCCTTATTTTGAATCGATTTTGCAAACGTTTTATCAGGCGTTAAAACAGGCGTTACCGGAGAAGTACATCATCTATGTTAACGTGCCAATTGAAAAGTTGTTTGAACCATCTAAGCGCGCTAGTTTAAAAATGGTGGGGCAGTATGCCGACTATGTAATTTTTACGCCATCCTGGATGCCAATTTTGGTCATTGATTTATTTGATATGTCGATTGTGAATTTGGAACGCGTGAATCGTATTAAAAACGTTTCCAAGGAAATTCTACGCAACAGCGGTATTCCGGTTCTCGATTACCAATATACTGATAATTGTGATATTAGTGACCTACGTCGTAAAATTGCAAATGTGTTAAATCCTTTAAATTCTAAAGTTTAATTTTGTAGTTTAGTAGAAATATTCGCAATGAATAAGTTGACAGGTCGATTTGGTTTGTGCTAAACTACAAATAGTTTGGTCCGCTAGCTCAGTTGGTAGAGCACATCACTTTTAATGATGTTGTCCCGAGTTCGAGTCTCGGGCGGATCACCACTCTTAATAAGAATGGTATAGAAAAAACGGCGAAAGCCGTTTTTTGTTTTTATACAGAAATTATTTGTTAGATGCTTGGTATGATGTTAAAATTTACTGATGCAAAAGAAAACAAAGATTGTCGTGGCGACGACCAATGCGGGTAAGCTTCGCGAAATCCGTGAAATTTTATCTGACTATGAAATTGTGAGTGCGGCGGATGTTGGCTATCAAGATGACGTAGAAGAAACGGGCAAGACTTTTATTGAGAATGCATTATTGAAAGCACGAACGGTTTGTCGGGCTACGGGTATAGCAGCATTAGGGGATGACAGTGGTTTATGTGTTGATGCTTTGAATGGTGAACCGGGAATTTACTCAGCGCGTTATTCGGGACAAGGTATGGCAGCAAATCGCCAGTTACTGTTGAAAAATTTGGAAGGACAAACGAATCGTGCGGCGCATTTTGCTTGCGCTATGGCTTTGGTTTGGCCAGACGGGCGCGAATGTATCGCAGAGGGAAAAACGTACGGTAGCATAGCAACGGAAGAACAGGGCGGTAATAATGGCTTTGGATACGATTGCTTGTTTGTCAGTGATGAATTGGGAAAACCATTTTCGATGGCGGAACCCGAAGAAAAAAACGCGGTATCACACCGCGCTAAAGCTTTACAAAATTTATTGGCTAAACTTTAATTTTTTATTGATCGAGAACTTCTTCAAGAATGAAACGTGGACGATGTTTGGTTTCGATGTACGTTTTACCAAGGTAGAAACCAATAATACCTAAAGCTAACAGAACTAAACTGGTAAGCCAACACATCGCAGAAAGTAGTGGCCACATAAAATGAAGATTGATTGTGAACATCAAGACCATGGTTGTGGTCAAAGCGGTAAAACTTAAAATTTGCAACCAAAAGCCAATCCAAAAAATCATGGTTAAGGGTTTGGAACTGCATGAAGTAATACCATCAATGGCCAGTGATAATAATTTTATTGGGGAGTATTTACTTTCGCCGGCTTGGCGTTTTAAGCGCGGGGACGCAACTTTGGCGGTTTTAAAACCAAGTTGTGGAACAATGCCGCGAACGAATAAATTTGATTCTTGGTATTGGAAAAAGGCGTCAAGCGCGGTTTTGCTCATCAATCTGAATTCGGAATGATCATAGATGATTTCTACGCCCATTTTGAGCATAAGTCGATAAAAAGCACGTGCGGTCATTCGTTTGAAGATAGTATCTTTTTTACGTGATGAACGAACGCCGTAAACAATTTCGGCGCCGTTAAGATATTCATCAATCATTTTATCAATCGCGTTAATATCATCTTGCAGGTCGGCGTCAATCGTAATGACTGCATCTGCTTTTGCGTGTGCAATACTTAATCCAGCAATAGTTGCGCTTTGTTGTCCGCGGTTGTGCGCCAGTTTAACGCCACTAAATAAAGACGGATTGTTTTCATGTAATTCGTGGATTAATTGATAGGTTTTATCTTTTGAGCCATCATCAACGAATAAAACGCGACTGCCGTCTGCGATTTTGCCGGTTGAAATTAAGTCGTTCATTTTGTTTTTTAATTTTTCGGCAGAATCCATGATAACAGGTTCTTCGTTGTAACAGGGTACAACAAGATATAAAATAGGTTTCTTTTGTTCCATGGTTTGAGTATAAAAGAATCAACTATCTGCGTCAAGTTTTTATGAAATTAAATCGTTCTTAATGAGGAGTACAATATCTGGATGACTTGGAAGCATTCTTGAAAAGATATATGTGTCTGATATCTCCCCGATGTAAGGTTGATAGTATTGAGACAGGAAGTCGTTTTCTGCATCCCAAACGGATAACGGTGTGATAAGAAAATCGCTGGTTTGATTTTTAATGTTATCGAGGAAGGATTGCGGCATTTGGGGAAGCCGAGGTGATGGGCCGCCACATTTCACAAAATAATAATTATTGGGGATAATATTTGCCGAATTGTAAATCCCAATGTCGGGAATTTCGTAACATAATAAGGTGGCTTGGGTTTGTGTGTTTTGTTCGTAATGGTTAATGATTTCTGCAATCACTAAGGGTGCATATTCGTTTTTATTACGGTTCCATTCGGTGCAAAGCGAGAATAATGGTAAGATTAAAATGATACAAAAAAGTGTAATGGCGGTGATTGTGAGTTTTTTGAAATATGGTATCGTGGACTTAAGAATTGTCAAAAAATCGATTACGCCAAGGATGGCATGCGGTATTAGTTGAGCATAGTAATGGGTTGTCCACTTGTTACTTGATAAAGTTATCAAACAAAATTGTACAATAAAGGTTGATAATAAAGCGATGGATGTGGCGGTTTTGTTTTTTTGAAAAGCGAAACGGATCATGCCCCAGATAATAAAAAGCAAGAGAGTGGTGCCAAGTTCGAAAAAGAGTTTAAGTTTCAAAGGTATTTCTAGCTGACTTGGTGTATATGCGGTAATGTTGACAAAGAAATAAACATAAAATAAATCGTCAATTGCGTGGTGTATAGCGTAAAAAAGCAGAATTGGTGTAGTTATGAGAGTAAAACCGATAAGCATAAACAAAAGATTTATGATTGCGGTTTTTGCTTGGCGTTGGCGGATGCTGATGCCAAGATAAATAATCATGGGGACCACCATAAAATACAGCAATGTATATTTAGACCAAAATAAAACACCAAAGCAAAGTCCCAGATAGAGACAACGTTGCCAGCCCCATTGATGTTTTTCTTCCATAAATTCTAGCCAACAAAATAAAAAGTAACTATAAATTGGTAAACTGAATTCTTCCACGGTGCCGCCACTGCGTAAGCCTGGAAGGCCGGTAAAGATGCCAATAATGAGAATGAGAATTGCGAACAGTAAGAGCATGCGGTTTAAACGTTTCTGGCAGATGCGATAAGTAAAAAACAGAAATAAACTCATCGATAATATTTCCAGAATCAGCATGATTGCATCGGGATTGGGAAACAGGCAACAAAAAGCCGTGACAAAATAAACGATGGGTCCTTTGTGTTCGAATAAATCGCGGTAGGGGATTTTGCCGGCCAAGAGACTGTTACCCATTGTCATAAAACACTGATAATCTACATTATAATTGAATGTAAATAACGGAGAGTTAAAGCCAAAAAGGAAAAAGAAGATCGCGGAAATCAGCAAGCAAATGATGTAAACGTGCCACAGTTTTGCGGGGAGGGACATTAACTTGTCTTTGTTTTGCATTAAGTCAGTTTAGCTTAGAGTGTAAAAAGGGTAAATTACTTTTTTAT
>JAZSQY010000057.1:0-21483 GCA_045538225.1 Clostridia bacterium
CAACATTAAAACGACCAACAACGTGCTGATTGCGATTGCGTTGCGGCGTGTTTTTTCCATTTGTGTTGCTGTACGAAAATCCATTTCTTTACCCCCTTGCCTAGATTGTAGACAATTGGCAAATTTTTTATACAACACACATGAAATTAACGCTCAATAAAAGTCGCACAATCGGCTTGGTTTTTAAACTCATCATCGATGACCGAAATCCCGTTCGCGCCACAACGACAATCGCGGTTATACAAACATGTGGCCGCGGTACAACGTAACGGTACGTTATTCGGCATGGTCGGCGCTAATTCGGAAGCCAATTCCAATTCGGTCTTGTCATCATCCTTTAGATAGGTTTCACAAATGGCACCACGGCACACCCAGACTTCGCGGGCATGACAAGTTCCCGCATGATTGAATTTACAATTAATTTTACGACAGCGAATATTCATTATGCAATTATTATGAATTATTATAAAATAAAATATGCAAATATATTTATTAAAAGATTTAAAGGGACATGGTAAGGCGGGAGAGGTGGTAAACCTGAATGATGGCTACGCGAAAAACTTTGTCATCAAAAACAAAATCGGCAAGCCGGTCGACAACGCAACACGCAGCGACATGAAGGCCAAGGCCGACAGTGAAGCCTACAAAACACAAACGGAGATTGCTGCCATCAAAGCACAGATTGCAGAATTAAAACAAACTCCCGTAACTTTGTATGGGAAAGTTGGTGCTAACCAAAAATTATTTGGCAGCATTACTTCGACCGAAATTGTCAATGCATTGGCCGAAAAAGGAATTAAGCTGGACAAACGTTTAATCGTCATGAACGAACCAATTAAAGCTGTTGGCACATATAATGTAAACATTAAATACAATCATCAATTATCCGGAACGATAATTGTGCATGTGGAGGATATCAATGTCAAATAACAGTGTTTTCGTTTTGATACTTTCGTTGGAGCAATACCAAAACACCAATCTGCTGACACAAAAAATTTGTGGACGCACGATGCCGGAATGGATTCAAAACACTACTGCAAAATTTCAAAGCAAAACTGTCGTGGTTTCACCCGAAGACGATATTTTGACTTTGTTTAAAACACACATCACGGACGCGGCTTTCACAGTCATCACGTATGTCGATATGCCTTTATTAACAACCAAGGATATTTCGGATGCGGTAGATTTTTGCTACCGAAAAAATGTACCCGCGGTCAAATTACCACGCGGTTGGGTTTTCAATACACAACTTGTCGCAGAAAGTGAAAACTTCCCCATTACCGAATACCGCGGTGCCAAAGCGGATAACTATCAAGTGGCTTTTAACAATGTCGAACTTTCCAAATTACGCAACGCAATGCAAAACCGCATTAACCAAGAACATTTAAAGCACGGTGTTGTGATGATTGACCCGGCGCATACTTATGTAGATGCTGACGTGGAATTACATAAAGATGTAACTTTGGAGCCCAATGTGCATTTATGCGGAAAAACCATTATCCACAGTGGAAGCACTATTCTGGACGGCTGCCGCATTACAGATTGTGTCATTGGCCAAAACAGTCAAATTGGCCCGAACGCGCACTTGCGTCCCAATTGCAGCATCGGCAACAACTGCCGCATTGGTAACTATGTCGAAGTCAAACGTTCCCGCATCGGCGACGGTTCCAAGGTCGCACACATGACCTATGTCGGCGACACCACGATTGGCAAAGATTGCAATATTGGCTGTGGCGTTATTTTCTGCAACTACAATGGCAAAACAAAAAGTAATTGCCTTATCGGTGATAAGACTTTTATCGGCAGTAATGCTTGTTTAGTGGCACCGTTAGAAGTCGGTGCTAAAGCTTACATTGCCGCTGGCTCGGTCATCACGGAACAACTACCGGCCAACGCCTTAGGTATTGCCCGTGCACGGCAAGCCATCAAAGAACACTATGTAACTGAGTAATTTTTCTTAAACGATTCACCAAACCGCTTTTGGTAATATGTAAAATTTCAGCCAACTCCTCGTAAGTCGCATCTGGATTTTGCATACGCGCCAAGGCGGTTTGTTGTAATTTGGGACTTAAATTTTCAAAACTGCCGTCCGTACGCATTTGTTGAATCATCGCAATTTGGGAGCTGGCGGCTTTGTCTTGTTTGGCAATATTACCCGCGTCACAGTTTGCGGCGCGGTTCGCATGGTTACGAATAATCCCCATGATAATTTTATCGCACATGGAAAAATCAGGATTTTTTTTCATTGACCGCCTTCACAATTTGATCTAAAAGTTTGGCTTTGGGTCGTACAAACGGACGATTCAAATTTAAGATGCATGAGGGATCATAATCGCACAGTTGCAAGAAACTGTCTACGCGATCCATGCGCCCCACGTTCTCGGCTTTATGTGCATCACTGCCGATTACAAATTTGACACCCATGGCAACCATGCGTTCGAAGTCAACCGGGCGGAAACTTACCTTTTTGTTGTTCAGTTCCATGGCGGTACCACGCGCAATACAAGCTTTGGCAACCTCAATCACGTCCACGCGAAAATAACGATTGGGATGGGACAAAATATCAATGTTGTTTTTTTCAATCACATTGACAACGGCGCGCGTGTTTTTACGAACCAAACTTTTCGGTGTCCAATTAATCCCCAAACGACGCATGACAAACCAAAACATATTGGGAATATAGTACGAAAACAACTGCCAGAATTTTTTGGGTTGTACCGACATATGAATCCCGCAAACCAAGTAATCGTATAACTTGCGTTCATCATTGGCAATGTCAATGTCGCCGTCCATACCGACCACATTACATTCAACGCCATAGAATGCTTTGATACCATAAATTTCGGCGGAACGCATAACCTGAGCTTTGTTCATTAAAGCATTTTCCCTGCGTTTCTTTTTACGACGGGAACGATAATGCGCATGGTCCGTAATCCCAACTTCGGACAAACCGCGCTTTTTCGCTGCCGCAATATTTTCATCGATTGTATTCACGCCATCACTGTCCAAAGTGTGCGTATGATAATCGCCATAAACTTTCATGATGCTCAAGTATAACAAAACACACGACCCATGGTCAAGAATAACAAAATTAAAAATTCAATCATAAAATGCGGTATATGTGTGCAATTAATGGAATGATTAACGCAAAGATTACCCAAAAACAAGCGCGTAAAATTATCAAAAAGATGCATGAGACTGCATCTTACAAGCACGGACAACGTGCCAAAATCTTTTCCGATGGGACTGTCTCTCTGGCTACGCAGCCCCATACTTATACGTTTAACGATAAGCGCTATACCATTGTTTACCAGGGGCAGCTTCTGAATAATGCCGAAACCATCGTGAAGCTTTTCGCTACTTTGGGAACGGCGGCTTTCCGTAAACTGAATGGTCATTTTGCTTTCGCGCTTTACGAACACGCAACCCAAAAATTATTTCTGGTCCGTGACCCTTTGGGAATCAAGCCGCTGTTTTATACAGTGCACAATGATGCGCTGATTTTTTCGTCCCAAATTAAAGGCTTGTTGGCGCACCCCGAGATTGCACCGTGTGTTGATATGCACGGCTTGCGCGAATTGTTTGGTGTTTGCCCCGCACGTACCCCGGGCAGAACCGTTTACAAAAATATTTATGAAATTAAACCGGGCGCGTTTGGTTTGTGGCAGAAAGGCAAACTGGTCACCCGCACTTACTTTAAATTGGCCAGTCGTCCCCACCGCGACAACAGCGCAACCACGATGCAAAAATTAAAAACCATGCTGTCGGATACGGTGCGCCAACAATTAAAGACGCAACAACGTGTCGGCATGATGCTCAGTGGCGGTTTGGATTCCAGTACACTGACCGCCATGGCAACCTTAAACAACCGACAATATCCCACCTACTCCGTGGACTATGTCGGTAACCAAGAAAATTTTCACCCCACAGACTTTTCGCCCACCCGCGATAATTACTATATTGACTTAGTCGCTCGCCAATATCAACTGGCACACCATTACAAAGTTTTGAACTCGGCGGATTTGTGCAACGCCTTACGTGACACTTTGATTGCGCGTGATTATCCATCCATGGCGGACATCGACAGTTCGTTACTACTCTTCTGTCGCGCCTTAAAAAAAGACATTGATGTTTGTTTCAGTGGTGAATTTGCGGACGAAATTTTCTGCGGCTATCCGTGGTTCTACCGTGCGGATACCGACAAAGCCACCACTTTTCCCTGGGCGATTGATTTATCCGTACGCGAAAATACGATTGCGCGACATTTACGCAAGCGTTTAAACATCAAAGATTTTGTCGCGAAGTCGTATGCGCTGGCTGTTGCCGAAGTGCCACTTTCCCCCACAGACTGTGCCGCCGACCGTAAAATGAAAACCTACAGTTACTTAACGATGCGTTGGTTTGGTTTGAACTTATTGGAACGCGGCGACCGGATGGCCAGCATGTGTGACTTGGATATCCGTTTGCCGTTCACAAATTTACAGTTGGTCCAATATGTTTACAATATCCCGTGGGAAATGAAAAACTATGGTGACCAAGAAAAAGGAATTTTGCGTGCCGCGGTTGCCGACCTGTTACCACCCGCGGTCATTGCTCGCAAAAAATGTCCTTATCCCAAAACCGTGGACCCGACCTATACGACATTGGTGGAAGCACGGGTGCGCCATGTGCTGGCGGATGAGAAACATCCACTGTGGCAAATTGTCGACAAAGATTATGTGCAACAGGTGCTGAATGACCAGACAAAAGACAGCCAAGCGCGTCCGTGGTTTGGTCAATTAATGCAACGCCCGCAATACTTGGCTTTTATTTATCAAATTGCATTGTGGTTGGTGGAATACAAAATTCAATTGGATTTACCCAAAGTATAATAAGCTTTGTCCAAATCTTTAAAGCCATCGGTTTCATACAATTCGGTATTCAAAAAGATTGACGCGTAAACACGATTAACCACAGGCGAAATTTCCGCTAACTGTGTCGCGTTCAAAGTCACTCCATTATATCCGACAAAGTCCAACGTACGCCAAAGTTGCCACGTGTCGTGTTCCGCATCATATCCAACCGCGCCCCAAATGTAACCGGTCAAATAAGCAACACCAATGGATAAATCCGTATCAAAGATGCTGCGTCCGTAAGTTAATTGTTGGTCGGTTTGAATCCCGAACAAACTGCAAACTGTGGGATATAAATCCATGGTAGAAGTAAAACGATGCAACGTAGTTCCACATGGCGCCGGTTCATTTAACAACGCGTTTTGTGCTTGCGTAATTTGTCCTTGGGTTGGATGCACGACTTTTGCACGTGGATTATAAACAATTAAGGGACAACGATTGCCGGCCAAAGCGCGCGGATTTTCATTTTCGGCACGAATCAAATTTGGTTGTGTGTAAGAATAATGGTCACCAAACATCATGATCGCGGTGGTTTCAATTAAATATTTACCGTCTTTGCCTTTGGTGGTTTTCAAATAATCCAACAACGCACCAAAACCACAGTCAAAGTCATAGGTCCCCGCCAAATAGTTCGCCGCCATTTCCGCTTGCATATCATCACCCAATAACACGGGGAACATTGCGGTTAATTGCGCCCAATTTTCCGGCTTTTCAATGTAGGCAAATTCTTTTTCATGTGCGGCACGGTAATCCAGTTGTTCTGGGTTTACACAGTGGGTGGACGCACTAATCACGTAACTGTAAAAATTACGGTCCGTTGGCGCGATTTTTTCCAAATTGCAACGAAACAGCAATTCGTCCGAATTGAGTGCATAATTTTCCGTATAACGTGGAGCTTCGTAAGAATAAAAATTGTTAAAGCTTTGGAAACCCAAAGTTGCTTCAAAAATCGTGTTACGGTTATAAGCCAGCCCCGCCGTATTATGAAATGCCGCTGTGGCATAATTTCCATTGCGATTGAAAATGTTGGCTAATGAATTGGGTGTTTGCACATCGCCATAGTTACTCCAATATTCTTGCCCGACAACGTGCATACCTGTTTGGCTGATGTAATCGCTGAAGCAGGTACGTTCGAAGCTGTAATAACCGTTGACTTCCACACAACTTTCTTGCATGAATTGGTAAAGATTCGGTGTGGTAACCGGATTAATGGCGGCCCTTTCAAATGTCTCCATCAAGATGGTAATTAAATTGTAACCTTCGCCCAAAACTTCATCGGCGTTCAGCGCAAATTCATTGGCGGTGAATTCCGGATTAACCGTTACTTCCATAATATCCGCGACATCGGTTTTGGCGTTGCATAAGTCTAATAAGTTATCTAAATAGAAACTGTAACTGCCAAAGGTTTTCATGACGGAGGCACGACTGCTGAAAGTATCATACAAAAATTTTTGGTTGCTTAAATTTGCCACATAAGCATCGCTACCGCGTTGATAATTGGGTTGCCACGCATAAGCCGTGGTATAACCGAAGAAGCTGACATACAACAAAAAGCCGCACAAAATTGTTCGTAAGCGATTAACCTTAGCACCTTTTGGTAAACGGAAGAACCACATAATACAAACTATGGCGGCAATGTACGCAGCAACCAAAAAAACAAACGGAATAATAAACTTTAAATCCAACACGGTCGAACCAGTATTAATAATTGCCAAAGCAATCGTTTGTATCGTTTCTAAAGAAAAGATTTCCATACATTTGATTTCGGCAATAATACCCGAAATCGAAGTAAATACTTGAAAGCCCAGCAATAAACTGCAGACAACGGTTTGCAGCCATTTATACGGGATTAACGCAATTAAACTGGCGATTAATAAAATAATGGTCAAACTAAAAATGTAAGCCGGTGGGAAAGCAAAGTGCATAATTGAAAACATCAAAACATCCATCAACACCGCCGTAACGACAAAAGCAGCCGGAATATAAAGAAAGCTCATGCTTTTCGCTAACGGCAGATAATTTTTGTCGCGGAGTTCGACTTTCATTCAAAAAGTATATTATTGCAAATTAATTTTTGTCAACTTACAAACAAAAACTAGGCTTCATAGCCATGTGGATTTTGGGTATAGAAGCGCCATAAATCGCGTGCCATAGCATCTAAGTCATACTGCGCATGCCAATCCAATGCTTGTGCAGCGCGTTGCGGGTCGGCATAACAGGCAGCAATGTCACCAGCGCGGCGTGGTTTAATTTGATAAGGAATCTTACGACCGGCAGCACGTTCAAAAGCATGTAAAACATCTAATACACTATAACCATGGCCAGTTCCTAAATTAAAAGTATGAACACCACTTTCTTGAACTTTCGCAATCGCTTGCAAATGCCCTTGTGCTAAATCGCAGACATGAATGTAATCGCGGACACCGGTTCCATCTGGTGTATCATAGTCATTACCAAAGACTTGTAAATAAGGCAATTTACCGGTTAGGACTTGTGCGATATAAGGGGTTAAATTGTTGGGAATACCTTGTGGGTTTTCACCAATTAAGCCAGACGGATGTGCACCAACTGGGTTAAAGTAGCGTAAGATAACGGCGGTAAAGTCTTTGTCGGCATGACAAATATCACGCAACATATCTTCAATCATAAGCTTGGTTGCGCCATAAGGGTTAGTCGTACGTAAAGCACAATCTTCCGTCAAAGGCAATGTTTCCGGGTTACCATAAACAGTTGCACTTGATGAAAAAACAATCTTATTACAGTGATGTGCTTGCATGACCATTAACAATGATAAGGTTGCATTTAAGTTGTTTTCATAATAATTCAATGGCTTAGCAACACTTTCGCCCACAGCTTTTAAAGCGGCAAAATGAATTACCCAATCAATTTTGTGCTTTTCAAAAACTTCCGTTAGTTGTGTACGATTGCGCAAATCTACACGGTACCACGGAAAAGTTTGACCGGTAATTTGCGTTACGCGTTCTAAACTAACAAGTGAACTATTGACGAAATTATCCACAACGACAATGTCGTACCCCTGCTCTAATAATTGAACGCATGTATGGCTGCCGATATAACCAGCACCGCCAGTGACTAAAACAGTTCCCTTTGATGTATTGATTTTTTCTTCTGTCTTTTCCATTGTTTATATTTTATTGGATACTTAATTAGCTGGCAAGTCATATCGTACTGTCATGGTTTGGTACCACGCAGTCAGTGTCATTCCCAATAAAATGCCGCCCAGAATGTCGGTCAACCAATGATAGCCACTTAGTGTTCTGGCAATAATACCTACTACCATGACAATAACGCCAATAATTGACGCGACACGTAACCATGGACGACTTTTGACTTCGCGTGATAAAGTAAGAATGAAGACTGGCCACAATGTAGCCAACAATAAAACGTGCGAAGACGGATAAGAAAGTTCTGCTACACCATCAATTAATAATGGGCGAAAATTAATTACCATAATTTGAAAGACGATATAACACAAAGCTAATGCGATTAAGGTTAAATCGAAAAACCACCAATGACGCGGTACCGCACGCCAGCTTCTGCGGCGACACAAGGTAAGTAATTGCCAAACCAAAACCGCCACCAAGGATAACAAAGTGAACAAAGCAATGACGTTGGATAAAACCAACCAGAAGTTTTGTACGCCAACCAAATCACGCCACCACAAATTGACGGCCGCCCAGCCGATTGTTTGCGTGCCTATATCTTGGACGCCAACGTATTTCACTGTTATCGTGAATATCACGAAAACAGCGGTAAACAGTAAAGCGGAAAGAAACCAACGCCAACCTTGTTTTGTCATAAGCTTAGTTTGCCTCGGTCGTGTTGGTTTCATGCGCAGCACGACGTTTTTTTATCACGTGTGAAATGACTTTCGCAAGCACAGCCAACAAAATTAAACCCACAAAAACGATAAATAAAATATCTGTAATTTGCGGGAAGACTTGACAAACAAAAGTCACAATCACGCCACAAACGACGTTGCCGGCAATGACGGCGGCACAGGTAATCCAGAAATTCAAACCTAACAACACCGCAAAACAGGTACCCGTCCAGACCCCGGTCAACGGTACGGGGAAAGCCACGAACAAGAAAATTGCGGCAATTTTCAACCATAATACTCGGCCGGCGCTTTTCGTTTTATTTTCGTCTTTCATTTTATCCGAACGTTTTGCAACGTCGCCAACAATAAAATCCAAAATTGCTTTAAAGAATTTTTTGGTTTTTAACCAGTTGTAAATGGGTGTAAATAACAGCGCAATTATCGGGACAACCAAAGAACTGCCCAGCAACGCCCAACCAAAAGCTTGCCATGTGTTCAATGCCGCAGCACCCCACAATTGTGCACTCACCCCCAAAGGAATGGCACCCTTTAATTCTAACAACGGTAACATTGCGACGCAAACCGTAGCCAACGCAGAATTGCAGCCGAAAATGGCGGTCAAAATTTCACCCATGTGATTTAGTTTCCCCCTGTCATTTCATTTTTATCTTCAATAATGGCACCAAAACGACGGTCACGACTTTGGAATTCCAACAATGCTTGGTGTAAATCTTGTTTTTCAAAAGCTGGCCAATGAACTTTGGGGAAATATAATTCAGCGTAAGAAACTTGCCACAGCATGAAATTGCTTAAACGTTGTTCGCCACTGGTACGAACCACAAAATCCAATAATGGTTGCCCCGCCGTATACAAATATTTTTGCATGGTTTCGCGGTTAATGTTTGGTTCCAAGCCATCCGCCAACATCAAATTTACAGCACGCACGATTTCATCTTGGCCACTGTAATTAATTCCCAAATTCAAAATGAATTGTGTTTCATCTTTGGTCGCCGCCAAAACTTCGTTCGCATTCTTAACTAACTCCGCGGGAAATTTGGTGTAATCCCCCATGATATTCAAACGGACGTGCGGATATTTTTTCACAAAACTATTCACTTTTAAATATTTTGTAAAGTATTTAAACAAGTAATCCAATTCGGCCTTGGGACGGTTCCAGTTTTCCGTTGAAAAAGCATAGATACTGACAACCGGAATGCCGTAAGTATAAAAACATTCCTGAATAACCACATCCAAATTTTTCACGCCTTGTTCGTGACCTTTGGTGCGTGGCAAACCTTGGGCTTGTGCCCAACGACCGTTGCCGTCAATAATAAAACCAATGTGTTGTGGCAATTTTTTTAATTCCGACATCTTGTTTTCTCCTTTCATTTGTGGTGCTAATTCCGGACAAGCCGTAACCGTTCCTTTTTGCGCGATTAAAGCTTTTGCTCGCGCCATACCCAGTTGATATTGCTCTTGGGTAATATAATTATGTTTCAATAAGTAATCAACATAAAAATATTCGCGTTGACTTTGGGCAGCACCACTGACAGCACTGTCACTACGAAAGATTACCACAAAGATGGTTTTTAAGACAATGACTAAATCACGCCAAAATGTGACTTTGCGTTGATAAGCCAAGTTCATCGCAAAAACATTGTCCCAACCAACGCGACTGCGCCCGCCCGAAACTTGTGCCAAACCGCTTAACCCCGGACGCACACGATATGTTTGTAACTGCTCTTCCGTCCAAAAAACCACATCACTCATTACAAACGGACGCGGCCCCACAAAACTCATTTCACCGCGCAGAATATTAATCAACTGTGGCAATTCGTCCAAACTAAACCGGCGTAAAAATTTTCCGTAGCCCGTAATGCGTTCGCCATCGGGTAACAGATTTCCTTGGCGGTCGGTCTTTTCCGTCATAGTGCGAAACTTGTAAACTTTAAAAGTTTTTCCGTTACGCCCAGGACGAACTTGCACAAAAAAAACTTTGCCGCGAATCAAACATTTGGAACAAATGATTAAAAGCAAAAACAAAGGCGACAAGATGACCAATAACAACAACGACAAAAGAACGTCGCAGCATCGTTTGACGTAACGTTCATAGAAAGTCCTTTGATATGATTGGCCTAACACAATAACTATTATATATGATTGCCGATGTTAAGACAAACCATTGGTTTGCGTCATATCTAAAAACATTTTTACTTGCGGGTCCAATCTATCCGTGATCACGGTGTCATAGACCAACTTTTGTCCATAGGTTTGTTCGTAGCAGGCACGCCATGCGTTGAAGTTTGCAATCATCATGTTTCCCGCATTGATACGGTCATCCAAGTCTGCTTGCGGATAAATTGGTGGTAAAATATGAATGGTATAATCACCATAGTTCGCGCGGCCTTGGGCATCAATGGATTCGGATTTATCTTGAATGGTAATAAACAACGGCAGGACGGGCTTACGGAATTTGGCAGCATAGTGGAAAGCACCACGTTTCAACGGACGCGGTTTCTTATAGTCGGTCCACAACGCTTGCTCCGGATAAATTAAGACCGGCCATTTGCGGTTTAAAAAATATTCCAAAGCCTGGTTAAATTTACGTGTCATGATTAAGCTGTTTTTTTGTGTACAAATGGGCAAGTAACCTGTATTACGTGAAATATCACCGAGAATACCCTTCCAATTGTTGAAATCCGCCGCCACAAATTTTAAATCACGGCGCACCGCGGCACGCACAGCAAAAGAGTCCACTTTACTGATATGGTTACATGTCACAATGTAGCCACCCTTTAACCCGCGTAGATTTTCTTGACCAACAATTTTTAAATTTGTAAGACCGCGATTCACGTTACGTTGATAAATTTTTAAGGCACGTGTATAGAACCAATGTTTGATACCATTGACCAAGCCACGTTTATAATAATCAAAAGTTTCATCTACGGGTTCGCAACCGTCAAAAGTATTCACATGTTCATCTTGGTTAAAATTACCGTTTTTTTCAAATTCTTGCTGAACTTTTTTATTCGCAGCCATTTCTTCCGCGCTTATTTTTAAAATGTTTACATCAAGCATAATTGATTATAACATAAGTTTTAAAAAAAAATTTGCCAAGTAATTTTTGGCAAACTTTCAAAATAATTTGTGTTTTAACATAAAGTGCGCGGACATTCCATGCAACGCCCTTGACCGCAAAGCTCCTTGGGTGTGTCGGTCGGGACTTCGGGTTCATTGGGGATACCATGACTGAAATCAACTTCGTCCATTAATTCATCGTTGACACCTTTGTATTTTTTACGTGAAATATGATGTTCACGAATCACCGTGTGATCATATTTAATGGCACAAAATTCTTTATCCCCCGGACAATCCTGGTCATTCTTTAAGCAACATTGGTCGCAGTTAAATTCAAAATGCCTTAATTTATGCATATTCTTTCTGTTCAACATTTTTCTCTCCTTCAAATAATATTATATTGTATGTTGAGTTTCTGTGTTTTGTGTTTTTGATTGTTTTAAACCTTTCGGTTGGATAAAACTCAACTTAGGTTTACTTGCCAAAATACGTTGTAACCGCTTTTCCATACGCGCCAATTTACTTTTGACCATTGTTAACTGAGTAATATTCATGTTCATATTTGGTGTTTTTGAACGCGCTTCATTAATAATTGATTTGTGATCAAAATAGTAATAATACTCCTGTAATTTTAACCACTCTTCCTGATGCTTTTGTTTAAACCTTGCCAAACGGTGCCACCAATCATCAAACTGCTCATTCATTTCAATAATGCTTGCGAGTGGATAATATTGATTTTCAAAGGCAATAATCATCGCTTGTTTACGCCATAAATGTGCGTGTTTTTCCAAACTTAGTTCCACGCGATGCGCATCAAAACCTTTTTTGACCATATTAGCAATCACATCTTCGCGGAATAGTTGATCAAAACTAGCCGAATAACGGTTAAAATTAGGAAAACTCTCTTTTTCCATACAAAGACTTAAAAAGGGTTGATTTAACATTTGCCTTGCATGGGCGGCGATCACGCGTTGTTCATATTTATCGCGTCGATTTTTAAACTGCGGATTGTTATACACAAAATCTTTAATTCTTTTGGAACTGATATCGTAATTTTCACCGAGACGTTTTTTCAGAACTTTGCAAACATGTATCATCAGCCAAGCATTGTCGCGCGTATGCAATGGCAAATGTTTCGGCGAATAATCTTGTGGTTTGTAACTGTTTTTACCATGCACAGAGTTTAAGATAAATTTGTCGACTGCAATATCTTCGGGAAAATAATCGTCAAGATAACGAACCAATATGTCATTATTTTCCTTGTCAAATGGGTTCAGGAGAAATAAAATATTTTTTAAGTGATTCATAATTAATTATATAAAAAACTTTATTCCAAAGTCAAGACCGCACACAGATTTGCTTAGATGTTTTTTTCGGTGTGAGAAACTGCGCGATTTTTGTCTTGCGAAGCAGTATTCAACACACAATAACGTTTACGATTATTCATGAACTTTTTATACGTCTTCGTTACGGCAGCCAATTTCAGATCCAAGAGTTTTAAATTGACGCGATCCATTAACATATTCTTGGTTACAGATTTTTTTAAAGTGCTTTTGTGTGCTTGGTAGTAATCGTACTCACGACGTTTGAGCCATAATGCTTGATGCTTTTCCTTGAGCTTGAACAAACCGTTCCCCCATTTGTCATTTTTTTGATAAACCTTAGCCGTTGCCAAAAAGGGATAATATTCATTTTCAAAAGCAATAATCATCGCCTGTTGACGCCAGTCCGCGGCAAAAGTATCCAAACCATTTTCAATAACAGACTCTTGCAAACCACGTTTCATAAACATTTGCTTAACTTCGTTACGGAAAAAGTTGTCAAAATTGGGCAAGTTGCGAGCCTCAAATAATTTTGAATTTTCGTCCATAAACACATTTGGTTTTGAACATTGCATCATATATCTGATTTGGGCCCCGACAAGTTCAACTTCAAAAGCTTTTTTTACAGTTTGATAAAAAACAGTATTTTCGACAAAATTATGCACGCTGAGCGATGAAAGAGAATCATCTTGAGATTTGATACGATCTGTAGCATCAGGAATATATTTTTTCATCCATTCATTATCTTGATAATGCAAAGGAACTTGTTGCAAATTATAAAGATTGGTTGGCTGTTTCCTGTTTTGATATTGTTCGCTGGCGAGAATTGCATCTAACTCTTTATCATGCGGAAAAATTTTAGAAATGCAACTTCCCATATAACGGTAATCATCTAAAGTTTTTTTTGCAACGATTTTTTTAACTTTTAATTTTTGATTAGCTGCTCTTTGTTTGGCCACAAAATAGTTAAGCTGACCTTTAAACGTTAAAGATTGAATGATTTCATCGTTTGCATGTTTTTTAATAATCTCCAAATCCAAAATTCTAAAATTTTCCATCATAAAATTATAAAGAGGTACGACCAGCAAAGTCAATACCCCATCCGAAAAACTTCAACAATTTTATAAACTTTTGTCTGGTACGTTGTTATTTTTTACTTGGTGTTGGATTTTTGTAAAGCGTTTTAATTTGTTCTCCAAATGTGCGACTTCTTTTGCGCTCATTTGCATATTCTTGGTAAATAAATTTAACTCTTTTAAAATGCGTGCATGTTCCTGACCGTACTGATATTCACGATACTTGGTCCATGCTTTTTCGTGTGCTTTATGATTTTCAGAATTAAAATGTTTATTTTCAAAAGCCAAAGACATCGCTTCCGAACGCCATTTATCGGCATTCAATTCGACCAATACTTCACTTTCATGCTCATCCAATCCCAAGCTGCAAAGCGTGTTGATTGCTTGTTGACGGAAAATTTTGTCAAAATCCATCAATCCTTTTGAATGGTAAATAATCGTTTTACCGTCAACTAACGCATTCGGCTTATCGTGGTGCATCATGTAATAAATCAATTCGCCGGCCAAATCACGTTCGTAACGAAAGCGTTCCGCCAAGAAAACGGGATACGCTTGAACTACCGGCGCATACGGTCTTGATTTTGTTGGAAAATAATTTTCCATATTGGCCTGCAAAAAAGTGGCCAACCATGCGTTGTCACGTAAATGGAAAGGTATATTATTGACCGAATAAACATCTGTGGGTAAATCTTTGCGTTGAGCGAATTGTAACTTTAAAACTAAATCATTAATCATGTCACGCTTGGGAAACATATGTTGGATACTGAAACACAGTTTCGGAGCGTGTTTTTGACAACGTTTCAAAACTTCTTCCTTGTGACCTAAACGCCTGATTGCATTTCGCACAAGCCCTTGCCATGCTTCATTTTTTTTGTTTGTCCGATAATGATTAATTGATAATTTACTTAACTTCATATTATCTCAGTATATAGGATGCAAATAGAAAAGGTCAAGAGTGCCCAATTATTTACTATTATCCATTTCCTCTTTATCTTCGCGTTCGTGATTTTTATAAAGGAAATGCTCTAGTATTTCACGCATTCTTTCATTTTTCTGTTTTAGCTGTTCAACCTTTTTGGCCGATAACATCATACCAGGTGTGGACAAATCCAACTCATCAATAAATTCGCGATGGTGTTGGTAATATTCATGTAAGCGGATTTTCTTCCAATTTTTTTGATAAGCTTGTATGAATGCAATTAAAATCTTTACATCAATTTTACGAAGTTCTAAATCTTTTAATTTGATAGCTTCAAAATATACTTTTAACCAATTTTTAAAAGATTGATTCATGGCTTGGTCACGCCAAAGATCCGCATTGGCCTCGATTCCTAATTGGACGCTTCGGTAATCAATGCCACGGATTGTCATACCAGCACGTAGATGCTCGCGGAATAACCGGTCGCATTCACAACCATGCCGTGCAAAATAATGCCAACCGCGATAGTGAAATAGATGATTTTCATCTTTGCCGATTTTCATTTGTTCGGTGATGTTGGTACGAATATATTTTTGTTTAAAGTTATTACGTGCCGCGGCAAAATTGACCGATTGACGCACAAATTTTTGAATTGAACTTAATTGAATATTTTCTTGTGGTGCTTTTTGGCGCATAGTATTTTCGACGTATTTGATTAACCATTCATTTGAATTAATATGACGCGGCAAAAAACCAACGTATAAATGATTAAATTGTTTTTCGGATGATTCAAGCAGACGCTTGTTGTTAATTATCATCTTGGCGATGAAATAACTGTTGGTTGGGAAGATCACAGGCAAATATTGATACAGGACAGTAAAATCATGCAGCTCAGTGGGATTTTGAATTAAAGCTTTGTCTGCTTCTAACAAAGCATACATATTTTTTTTGGTGATTTTTTGGGGATTTGTTGATTCCTCAAATGCTTTTGCCTTGATTTTTTTTGTTTTAAGAATAATGTTTTGGCGTTTTAATTTACTTATTTTTTTAGTTATTGGGTTCATTAGATTATTTCTTTTATTTTAATTTTTTTCGTTACTATATAATTGACTTAAATATTGCGTTACTGGTTTATGATCATTCATGAATTGATCGCGTTTATGGCTGTAATAGAGTAAATCTTCACTGGCGTGTAAACATCCCCAGGCGCCAACTTTCATATTTTCAGTTATGCTTCCTGCTTCATTAATGATATTGCTATAACTTTGATAATAAAGTTTTTCTTTAACGCGAAGATATGCATTCAGGTGTTGGTCGCGTAATTCCTGCAATTTTTCTTTTAAACTTGGGTCCGTTGGTTCTTGCGATGCGGGGTAAAAATATTCATCGAAGGCACGGGTCATGGTTTGGCGCCGCCAGGAGTCAGCTGCTTCTTCCAAGGTCAATTCCACATTGTGTAAATCTCCGCCCAAGAAGTCCATCGTATTAATAATTTTGTTACGGAACATTTCTTCGTAATGATTAACAACTAATTTTCCGACCGGCAACAAGGTTTCGGCTGCTGCAAATTCGGTAATGCCTTCGTGTATCAATGTCCGTGTTAATTGCTTTTCGAACTGCATGACCGCATTGGTGCATTGTGGTGAATTTCCGACAAACCGTTTAATGCGATCTAATGTGAGGCGTGTTTCCGGTTCAATCCCTTTGACAACTTGCAAAATGTAATGAGCTAACCAATTGGAGTTTTTATAATGGAACGGTAATTTGGTAACGCTGTAATCACGCTTTGGCTCGGAATTATCAAAAATTGCTTTCAGTTCCGTAACGTACGCGTAGTTCCGTGTATTACTTTTGAGAGTTAAATCACCATAACCATACCTGTAACTTAACCCATTTTGGAATTGATGCTCTTTTAAGAATTTGAGTAAAAAGTCAACCGCTTCCGGCGACACAATAAAAATCTTGTCAAAGTTATTAATAATAACATTGAAATCAGATTTAAGGCATCCTACGTGATTAAACTTTGACAATTTCTTTTCTGACATATTCATCTATATTAATTTCCGGCTGATTAAATGTCAATAGCTGCAGACCAAAAAAATGTAAAAAATTTATCAATTTTTGTCGAACTTTGACATTTAGGCCGCGTTTTCAATGACGGAAAAATCAAAGCTATGGTTTACAACAAGATTTTGACAAATGGTAAAGATGTCGGTGTTGTCGATTATAGTGCGATAGTTTCTTTCATCTTGCGCGGTGGCAAAACGAATAAATAATTTTACATTGGCATTACTGTGATTAACATCGTGATATAAACCTTGCAACTGTTCGATTGACCATTGGCTGATGTCTTCATCTGGTGCCAATTGTAAATCACCGGTTTCGTGGTCAGCGGTTACAATGACAATTGTATCTTCACGTTCGGCACAGAAAGCATAAACGGCTTCGATCATGGCATTAAAATAGACAACTTCCTGCATGGCGCTGTCAAAGTCATTACTATGACTGTAGCTATCAATCTTGCCATTTTCAATCATCAAAAAGAAACCGTTATCATTGTCTAAGTAATTAAGCACCTTGGTAATTAAAGCCGGATAATCAATCACTGCTTGGTTATTAGCATACAAACTGGGAACATTGGCGATGTATTTTTGGTTCGGGATTAAACTGTCAAACGCGGCATCATCATCAAGATAATTGTATCCCGCATCAATAAAATCTTGTTGGAAAGTTTCATAATCGGAAGACGCAGAACCGACCATGATATCAATCCCACTTTGAACTTGGTCTTGCACAATTTCGCTGTAGTTTTCGCGACTGTTCGTATGCGCGGAATAAGCACCCGGAGTAGCACCGTGCAAAGTATCCGAAGTCATAATTCCGGTCTTTTTCCCTTGTGCTTGTGCAATTTCCATAATGGATTGAATGTCTTCATCTTGGTGACGACTTACTTCACCGTTGTAGTGTTTCTTACCTGTTGCCAGCGCACTGGCCGATGCCGCACTGTCGGTAGCCCATTCTTCATTACTATCTTTAGAATATGTTGTAACATCACAGATGTAATCGTCTTCGTAGATAAATTCATCAATGCCGAAGTACTTTTTGGCATTGGCCAAATGGTTAGGGCCAAAACCATCACCAATCATCATAATCACATTTTTAATCTCGGTTGGTTTTTCCGGTGTTGGTGTTGGTGCACACCCAACCAAAGTAAACATGACCATCAAACAACAAACCAAAGATGCCGCAAGTTTTGTCATACGTTTTTTCATATCAACAGTTTAAACTGCCACCGAAATTTATCCAAACAAATATTTTTAGTCGACATTGACGCCGCGATTGAAAATCTTTTTTGCCAACAAATAAAACAAGACACTAATCGCTGTGTAAACCGTAATACCGGCCAGCAAGACACTGAACAATGCGCTACTGGTTAAGGTCAAAGTTGCGCTGGTTAACGATACGCCCTGCAGAGCCAAAACAATTAAAATGATGACAAACAAAACGATAATTGAGGCGAACGCCATACCCGCTGTTAACAAGAAGGTTTTTAACACGCGTTTCTCTTTGGCACGGTATGCCACCACAATCGCAAAGAAAATAATCGACAAGAACATGACAAACTCGGTCACAACCAGCAATAAAAACAATATCATTAACCAGGTCATGGAAAACTCGCCCGCAATCACAAAGGATAACAACAAACCTAACTCTTGAAAGAATGTGGGCGTCCAAAACATAAACAACAAGGAAACGACCATGACCAAAAATCCCAGCGTCATTTCAATCAACGCAGTCACAAATTTAGCATTGATGATTTGATTTTTGGTAACTGGTAAAGTGTGTGTTAAGTAAGATTCGTCACCATACAAAGATTTAGTAAAATTAAGAAAGTTACGCAGGAAGGGCTGCAAAACCACATTTACTAACAATGAGTAAAAAACCGAATCCAAAAAAATACCCAAAATTTTAAACAGCAAAATGCTGGCGCCTAATTCTTTGCAACCGCGACCAAGAATAGCAATTCCCAATGTCGCAACGAATAAAATCCACAACCAACGCATATTGCGTGATAAGTCTTTTTTTAACAGCTTACCGAACATAAAATTTCCTCCTAAAGATTTCATCAATCGTGGCTTTTTCTTTTTCGCGCAAGGTCGCCGCTGCTTCATGTAAAATAATTGCTCCGTTTTCAATGAAAATAACTTCGTCTAAAATTTTTTCGATATCCGCAATCATATGAGTTGAAATTAACAAAGTCGCATTTTTGTCAAAGTGCTTCAAAATCGTATTCAAGATATAATCGCGGCTGGCTGGGTCCACACCACCAAGCGGTTCATCCAAAATGTAAAGTTTGGCTTTGCGGCTCATCACCAAAACCAGTTGCACTTTTTCCTTCATACCTTTACTCATTTTGGATAAACGCATATTTTTGTCTAATTGTAAATCCAACAATAAACTTTCGGCTTTGGCTTGGTCAAAGTCCGCATAAAAGGTCGCAAAGAGTTTAATTGTATCGCTGACTTTTAAACTCGGGTCAAAGTAGGTTCGTTCGGGGAGATAAGAGATGACTTGCTTGCTGGCAACACCCAATGGTTTGCCGTCGACCAAAACTTTTCCGCTGGTCACAGTTAATAAATCATTCGCCAATTTAAACAAGGTAGATTTACCACTACCGTTCTTTCCTAACACGCCGACAATTTTATTGGATGGAATTTGCAAGTTAATGTCTTTCAAAACTTGCTTTTCGCCAAAACTTTTGTTGACGTGTTGATACTCTAAAATCACACTCATATTTTAACAATACCACAAGCAGAAAAAAGTGCCAATGATTATTTAGTATTTGATTTTTTATAACATGACGACAACGACGGCCGCGGCAATCACTGCCAGTACGGTCACGGCTAACTTAACTTTTTTCATAACGGATGCGCGCTTTTTGCCCACTTTGTCGTAGTACTGTTGATTGCAGATGGTTTCAACTTGTGCAGTGATTTCGGTTCGTACAAAAGCACCACCGTCCACAAAATTTTCACGACGAATGACAACGTTGGCATCTTGTGACACATCAATTTTCAAACATGCATCCTGGACCAAACAACGTTTGTTGTAACGCACATCAAACAAACCAAACAGACTGACAATAAAATAAAACAAATTCCACAAAAGCCAATGTTTACCCGTATACGGATGCGATTGGTAAATTACGACTTCGGCTTGTGGTTGATTGGTCGTCATGTGGCAAACATATTTCTGGTTCACCTTCTTTAATTTCACAAATTTGCCGTCCACTGTCACATGGCCTTCCAAAGATTTCAGGCCAACAAATTCAAGATTTAACTGCGCCATTATTGCATACCTCCTGTGATGATTTGGAAAGCAAAGACAATCGCGCTGACAACAATGAAAATGGAGAGCCAAACAATTTTGCCAACCTTGGACGGGTGACGATTCATTGCCAACATAACAATGGTTAACACGGATAAAATGATGCCGGCCAAAGCCAACCATTTGGTGGCATTAAAACAAATTTGGGTAAGGCCCAAAACGGAATCGCTGCCGTTGGTTAATTTTTGGAAAAAGCCCCACACTTTACCTAAGGGATTACCCGGCATGGCAAAAATAGTTCCCAAGGTAAAAACCAACATACAGCCCATTACCAACAACAAAATTACTATGATGGTAAAGTAAAGCACGGGCCCCAACAGGCTGGAAAACAACGCCGCCCAGATAAGGCAAAACATGGTAATCGCCATGCGAAAAAAGATGTTCATCAAGCGGTCAATTCGTGTCTGCCGTAACATTTTCTCATGCATTGAAACAACCTCCTACCATTAAGTTTGTTTTATTTACTTTTGTTTTTGCGGGATTGCAAAATTAATTTATCAATGCCGTACATCAAGTAACCGAGCGCCATGAACGCAACCGCCAAAATCACAATCCACATGGCAACTCCGCCCACGCCCAAGTTATCGACATTCAAAAAGAAATATGGATAAATATGTGGACCGGTACCGGCAAAATTCATCAAGCCGCTGTCGAAGCCAAAACATGCCGCATGGATAAAAACAAAAGTGACATAGGCCAATGGGAAAATCACAGTCATCAATGGATACTTCCAACTTGCTTTGCGGTCGTAAAATAAAATCCAATCCACAACATACAAAATTGGCATTAACACATGTAAAGAAATGCTAAAAATCGAAAAGTTAATGGAAGCCGGTTTGGTCGGTGCCAATACAAGATTGTAAACAAAGAAAGTTAATAAGATTGCTAATAAGCCCACAAATTTCAAACGTGGTAAAACCGTAATGTAATTATCGTCTTTGCGTTTAATTACCGCAACCAATTCGGC
>JAZSQY010000006.1:0-11203 GCA_045538225.1 Clostridia bacterium
TTAAACCAAATACAAAATGTTTACTTTGTTATAATAGATTTATAAATTCACTTTCTCCCGAAATGTAAAAATAATTGCTGACTAGTTTTAATTGGCAAGTTAATTTTCGCGTATTATAATACTGTACATGAAAAAACAAAACTTTGTTGGGGTAACCGAGGCACCGATTCAAGCGGGTACTCGAGTATTAATGCGTGTCGATTACAATGTGCCCATGGCACTAGATGGCACGATTAGTGATGACAAGAGAATGCGCGACAGTTTGCGGACTATTCGCTATTGTTTAGAACGTGGTGCTAAAGTCATTTTGTGCAGTCACTTCGGTCGGCCAGACGGTAAGCCCGAACCGGAATATTCTTTGCGTCCGGTTTATGAACATTTAAAAAATTTGCTGCCGGCTGTGACGGTCGAATTTGCTAACGAAACAGTGGGTGATGCTGTGGCAGCCCAAGTTGCAACTTTGCCAAATGGCAGTGTTTTATTATTGGAAAATACGCGCTTTACCAAAGCTGAAACTGCGAATGATGCCGAGTTTGCCAAACAGTTGGCAGCACTGGGTGACATCTTTGTCAATGATGCTTTTGGTGCGGCACACCGTGCGCATGCTAGTACCGTGGGCGTGGCAGCTTATTTACCTAGTTATGCCGGTTTCTTAATGGCACGCGAAATTGAAGCTTTAAGCATGGTGACTGTGGAACCCAAGCGTCCATTTACGGTTGTGATTGGCGGTAAGAAAGCCGCAGATAAAATGCCTTTAGCTTTAAAGTTGGCCGATGTTGCCGACCATGTTTTAGTGGGTGGTCGCATTGCGCAAGAATGGCAAGATGACGGCAAACAACACCGCGCGGTGATTCATGTTGCGCCGGACCAAGGTTTAGACATTTCGCCAGCAACGGTGGCGGCATGGCAACCAATTTTGGAAAACAGCCAAACAATATTTTGGAATGGTCCCTTAGGTCAATTTGATGTTGACCCACAAAACGCCGCTGGTACAAATGCGATTGCGCAAATTATCGCGAACAGTGGTGCGATTAGTGTGGTTGGCGGCGGTGATACCGCAGCTGCGGTGAAAGGTTATCAATTTACACACGTTTCGACCGGTGGTGGTGCGGCACTTGAATTTGTGGAAGGGACTACTTTGCCCGGTATTGCGTGCTTACAAAAAGGAGAAAATTAAAATGCGTAGACCATTATTTTTTGCAACTTGGAAATCAAATAAAACACCCAAAGAAGTTTTAGAGTTTTATCAAGAAGTTTACAAACGCGGTTTAGAATTAAAAAACAAGACCGAAGTCATTTTAGCTCCCGCAGCTTGTTATTATGAAATTTCACGTTTAAAAATGCCTAAACCTTTACAGTTAGGTGCACAAGACGTGAGCGAAATTGAATTCGGCGGACGTATGGGTGAGTTAAGTGTACAATTGCTAAAAGAGTACGGCGTTAAATATTGTATCGTGGGTGACGGAACTTGGCGTTTAAGTTTTGAACAAGACGAAGTTGTAAATAAAAAAATTAAGCTATTACAAAAGTATGGTATTGTACCGGTTTTGTGTGTAGGTGAAACTTGGGACGAAAACAAGAATAATTTGACCTTAGAAGTGATTAAACGTCAAATTCAAGGTGCGTTAGTGGGTGTATCAAATATCAATGATATGGTTATTTGTTATCGTCCGATTTGGGTGCAACAACGTGGTATATTACCCACACCAGATTACGTTAATATGATTGCAAAACACATTCGACAATGTTTGGTCGATTTAAAGAGTAATCCCTTAGATGCCAGCTTACCCATTATATATGGTGGTCAAGTGACGCCAGCCAACGTCAAAAAATACATGGCAGAAAGCGATATTGACGGCATTTTCTTTGTCGGTTCAGCTTTGAAAGTAGATACATTTTATGGGGTGGTAAATTATGATAAATAATAAATTAACGCGTACTGTTTTGTGCGTCATGGACGGTTTAGGTTATAACGAAAATACCGTGGGGAACGCAGTGGTGGCGGCAGGAATGCCAAATCTAACCAAAGCACAAAACCAACATTTAAGCACGCTTATCCGTGCCAGCGGGCATGAAGTTGGTTTGGACAGTGCGAAAGATGCGGGAAATAGTGAAGTTGGTCACAACGCTATGGGGGCGGGTGCCACGATTAAACAAGGTCTATCTTTGTTGAATGATGCCTTTGCGACCGGTAAAATTTTTGATTCGCCAGTCTGGCAAAAGATTAGCAGTTACCCTAAATTAAACATTATTATTTTGTGCAGTAATGGACGCGTGCATAGTAACATTGAACACTTGTATCAAGTCATTGCTCAATGCGAAAAGCAAAACTTACCGTTTAGCGTCATTGCGATTACGGACGGTCGTGATGTTAGTCCGCGTTCGGCAGCCGAATTCTTGGCAAAGGTACCCAATCTTGCTGTCATCGGTGGTCGTGGTCAAATCTTTATGGACCGCTATCAAGCACAAACCGAAATGTTGACTAAGGCTTACGAAGTCTGCGTGGAAGGCAAAGCTCCGGTAGTTACCGATTGGCAAGCTTACTTGGAAGAATTCTACCAAGCTAATCCAACCTTATCCGATGAACAAGTTCCACCGGTAGTTATTGACCCAAATAACTTAATTAAAAACGGGGAAGCGATTTTATTGTTAAATTACCGCGGTGACCGTGCTGTTGAAACGGCGCGTATGTTTGACAATGGTGACTATATTACAGCAGCACAATTTGCCGCAATTAAAGATTGTTACTTTGCCGGCATTTTGCAATATGATGCCGAAATGAACTTGCCAGCTCATTACTTATGTGAACCGCCAGTGATTAATAATACATTGACCGCATGGTTGTGTGAACACGGTGTGCGCCAATATACCGTTACCGAAACCGTTAAGTTCGGTCATATGACTTATTTCTTTAACGGCAACAAGAGTGCGCCAATTGACCCACAGTTAGAAACTTGGTTGGAAATCCCAAGCGATAAGTTGAATAACTTGTACGATAAAGCTCCCAAAATGCAAGCCGAACCAATTACTGAAAAATTGATTGCAGCGATTGAAAGCGGCGCATACGATTTCTTAAAATGTAATTTGCCGAACCCAGACATGGTCGGGCATACCGGCAATTTTGATGCAGCTGTTGTTGCTTGTCAAACTGTGGACGCGTGTGTCGGACGCTTGTACGAAGTCTGTCAAGCTCATGGAGTGAACTTAATTATTACCGCGGACCACGGTAACGCGGAAGAAATGGCGGGTCCCAGCGGCAAACCAAAGACCGCTCACACGAACAATTTAGTCCCAATGATTATTTGTCCATTCGGTACACCAGACGTGAAATTACAAGACGGCGAATATGGTTTAACGAACTTAGCCGCGACCGTTTGTGATTTGATTGGAGTGCCAACTAATCCAGCTTTTAATCCTAGCATGATTCAAAAAGCATAATCAAAACATATCCAGTAGATGGCGAACAAAACTTGACAAAAAGCAAAATACCACCTAGACTGGATTTATCCGGAGAGGTACCCAAGCGGTTAAGGGGCTCCCCTGCTAAGGGAGTAGCGCTGTAACAGGCGGCCAGGGTTCGAATCCCTGTCTCTCCGCCAAGAGCAACCTAAATCGAACTCGTCGGTTTAGGTTTTATTTTGTGTTCAAAGTTGATTGAGTATCATTTTTTGAGATTTGTGTAGTATTACTATTTAGTTGTGGTAATAAATTTTTAATTCCGCAATGACTAGGTTTAATTATTAGCTTGCATTTTTTTTGTTTTCGAGTTTGTTCTTTGGAAAATTTAATTTCCTTTAATAAGGTGATTTCATCTTCAAATGCTTGATTGATGAAATTATTAGTACGGAAATCTTCGATATACTGTCCTTTCGTGTTATCATTACCATTTAAGAAAGCACGTATTGAACTATGTAGCCAATTGTTTGCAGTTTTAATGTTGTTTCGATGAAATTGATAGGGTAGTTCATTTAAGGTTCTTGTAGCTATTAAGTCAATTGTTTTTGCAGTTCCAGTACCTTGTGGATTGATTGATTTTGGTAAATCATTCCAATTTAAAATCATAAAAGAAATTTTTGTTACTGGGATAAAAATATTTGCAAAGAGATGTACATATTTCTTTCCTCTGATTAAATATTCTCGGTTACGATATATTTCTTTTTCACCATTAAACAATGTACAACTAGATTGATGATAATATTCTTTGCCTGTTGCTTGTGGAAACTGTGTATATCGTGAATCTCTATACTTGTCATTACCAAGAACTACTTCATTGTTATAATCTGGATATTCTCCAAAATTTAACAACATATATTTTTCTCGAAATAAATATGGGCTATGAGTGAAGTCATTTTTAGCTTCTAGGTGTTGCTTAATTTTGGTATATGCATCAATATCAAAACTTAAACCAGGACGAATTCCATAATTGTTTTCCGTAAAAAATTCATCAAGTGATTCAGCTTCTTTGTTATTAAAAAAATATTTATTTGTTTTTTTGTTATGTATAATCAAACTTTGCAGATTGGTTTCTTCATCGATACAACCTTCCGCAATTTCTAGCTCTGGATTATGGGGTATAGGTCTAAAATTTTCATTACGTAACCAAAATTTATGACCTTTTCTTTCTTCCGTACTTCTGTTTTCAATATTAAATTCTGTTATTTTGTATTTATCTTTTAACTCTTGATGAGTATATAAAAATACTAAATCTATTTCTTTGCCTTTGGTTTTTCTAGGTACTAATAAATCCGTCAATTTCATATCTAGATAGTATACTATACATAATTTTATATAACAAGATTGATTTATTGATTCTTATATTAGCCTAAATCGAACTGTCGGTTTAGGTTTTTTATTTGCGCTGGTTTGGTTTTTGTGTTACTTCAATATTGGTGAATAAAATTAAATACATCTTTTTTGATTGGGGATATACTTTGGCTGGTTCGTTTAAGAATACTGACTCTGAAATTCAATGCATTTTGGGCAAATATCATTTAAATTGGAAAGATATATTTCAATATTGGAAGAACTATCAACTGCTTTTGTCGCTTGGGAAAATCAACGAAGAGCAAGTCTATCACGATTTGTCGCATCTCCTGAAAATTTCTAAAGAGGATTTGCAAGCAATCGATCGGCTGCTCCTTGAAGCGCATATCATTGATGATGATACAGTAGAAACAATTAAGACATTAAAAAAACAAGGTTACTACTTGGGTATCATCAGTAATAATTCACAAAAGAATGTTGAATATATTTTGGAACGGGATAACCTTGCACAATATTTTGATAAAGTTGTTGTATCTGAAACAATTAAAGAACGTAAACCAAACTTAAAAGTATATTTAAGTGCATTTGAAGATATAGCACCAGAAGATTTTTCCAAAATACTTTTTGTGAGTGATGAGTTTGTTGAGGATTTAGTTGCTGTGAAAATTCTCGGTGTGAAGACCGCATGGTTAAAATCAAAAATTAACAACGAATGGAAGCAAGAAGAAAAAGAAATTCTCATCAAGCCCGATATAAACATTGCTGTAATTAAGGAGTTGTTGAATGCAGAAATCTGATTTAAATCGCAAGGGGGAGAACAAATGTTAGCAGTAAAGTTATTTGATTTGGGAACTGTTCCCGAAAAAGAATACACGCGGGTTGTGTGTGTATCTAAATACAAAGGGAAATGGGTGTTCGCAAAAAATAAAAAAAGCAATGGTTGGGAAATCCCGGGTGGACACATTGAAGCGGGTGAAGATTGGTTAACTGCTGCAAAAAGGGAAATGTTCGAAGAGACTGGAGCGACAAAAATCAATGTAACGCCGATTTGTGTGTATTCTATTTCGTCTTATGCTTTATTGTGTTATGCGGAGATTGTTGAACTTGGCAAGCTTCCCAATTTTGAAATGTCTGAAATTGGTTTGTTCGATGACCTTCCCAATAATTTAACATATCCCGAGACGCATAAATTATTTTTTGAAACGGTAAAGAATCAATTAATAGACAAAATTTAAAAAAAATTGTACATGTAGCTTACATGGAAAACACGGAAAAGGATTTAGACGCAATTAGCCAATTTTTAAAAAATTTTAAACCGCAAAAAGAACATGACATGTTGGCGATTCATGCAATCAATCAGGCAGTTTTGGCAATTAAAAATGGTGGTTGGGGTATCGGTGCTGTTTTAATTGATAATGAAAGCGGTAAGATAATTTTTACGGGACAAAATAAAACCACGCGCAGTGATTTACATGCAGAAATGGATTTATTAAATCAATTTGAAGATAGTTATCCTGATAAAAAAACTCGCAAGGAAATGCTGAAACGTTGTACGTTGATAACTTCCCTTGAGCCATGTCCAATGTGTCTTTGCCGTCTTATTGCTGCGCGAGTTGGTTCAGTTTATTATGTGGCGCCGGACGAGCCCGGTGGCATGATTCATCTTTTTGAAAATTTACCTGCATCATGGAAGTTATTAGCAAAAGATAAAATCTATCAACAGGCGGATTGTTCAATGGAACTTGTCGAAATTGCTAACCAAGTGTTTCAGTTTTCTCTTTCTGATAAACGCAAACATCTATATAAGAAATAACGTTTAATTGTGTGGCAAGGAACCAATAATGGGGCATGCAAATTGAGTTGTAAAAAACATTACAAAAAGGCAAAAACGTGGTAGACTATTTATAGAGGGGAAAATGGACGAAACGACATCTGAATTTTTAAAAGAACTTGCGGAAAACGATAAAAAAGTGCAAGCAGAATTGTACACGAAAGATCGCCAAGAAATGAGCGACGAATTCGTTGAATTTGTAAAAAATAATCAATGTAAGTTAAAGGATGATGAGCAAGATGGAGAATAACAAAAAATTATATGTCGCGATTGATTCCGACATTTTGCGCAATTTAGCTTATCTGGATAGATTGAAAGAAAGATATGGGGTCGTGTCTAAGTCTCGCGTTAACGACCCACAGGTATTATATGATTTAAATTATTATGCGCGTATTTTGCAATCTGTTCAAAATGACGAAGTCAGGTTATTGATTGTGGATGCCGTTTTCCAAGAAAGTAAGCATTCGGATTGTTTGGTGAAGTTCATGAAGAAGTATTGTTACTTCCCGAACGTCAATGCGGTGGATTATCAAGAAAAAGCGCAGCAGGCGCGAGCTTTAGCACATGCCTATTGTTCCGAGTATGAGTTTGAAGGGAAAAAACGTCGCGCGCCCATGAAGTCGGTTTTTATTGCCGACATCAATCGACAAGTGCCAACAAACGATGCTTACATTATGGCGCAAGCCACGGTTGAAAACTGTAGTTTAGTCACGGGAAACAAAAAAGATTTCATCTTCAACAATCGACAAAATCAAGAAAACAATGAAAGGCAGCTGGGAATTTGTACCATCAATGTTGCCATGGGATATTATGAAAAAAAAGACGATAAATTTGTTACCCCCAGGCCAATTACATTGGGATGTTTAGCCGGTGGATTAAAAAGAGACCAGAGGTTCGGCGACCTGGAACAAGCCGACGACAAAATCGAAGGCAGAACACTTTTATAATAAAAAAATTTTTTGACTACATTTGTTTCCGATGTTAAACTTTATATAGATAAACAAAGGAGGATTTAATCATGAGTAAAAATAACTCAGGTTGGGAAAAGGTGCTGGACATCTTAGGTGAAGTTTTGGCGGTCTTAACTATCGTGCTTTATGTGGTTTTGATCATCAATGCGAACTGGACGTTTATTCCGGAGGGTACATTCTTTAACATCTTAATGGTGATTAAGAATTATGCCGCACTTGCTGTCGTGGCGATTGTTGGCTTCGAAGCAGTGGTTAAACGTACATTCATCACCAAACTTGCTTTCTTGATTTTGTTAGCTATTATCGTTCTTTTCCACTTCTTCCCAGGTACATGGGCAAACATTACCAATTTGTTCTAAGCGATAATAAGTGGTGAATTAAAAACCTAATTCGGATTTTGCGGGTTAGGTTTTTTTATACTTGAAATACAAAAAAAACATTGTTATAATTTGTTTAGTCATTTAGGAGATAAAAAATGTATCATCAATGGTTTCATACAAAAGAATATGGAGATAAAGAAAAAGCTTTAATTGAAGCGATTAAGGCTTTGGGTTCGGATAAGAATGCTTATGGCGAACAGGCAGATTATGACCAAAAAATGCACAAATTGAAAGTAAAGTTTATGGAGTATCAATTATTCTGTGAGAATGGTCATAACGAAGAAATGAAAATTGCCGAAAAGAAAAAATCTCATTTTTTAAAACCACAAGAAAACGATCGCGAAATTTAATTGTAAAAATTAACAAAATCTAACTTGGACTTCACGGGTTAGGTTTTTTATTTGGTAATATTTTACAAATATGTTATTTGTTATACAACAATGGAAAAACTATCGCGGCAGCAAAGGGTAAAAAAGGCCTTATTAACATCTGGTAAAACTTTCGCTGGTTTTTCTTTGTTGGTACTCATATATATATACATATATATTGGTTCGCGAACAATGCGTTTGCCAAGTGGCAAAGGATTGGTTAGTTTATTATTCGTTTACATTGCCTATTTAGTGCCTTTTGTTTGTTTGGGAATTTGGGTGTTGATAAAACACGGTAAATCTCGCACAACATGGAAAGTATTATTTTTATTTGGGATTTCTTATCTTTTACGGATTTTATTAGCCGATTTTATTTCGATTGATTATATAAGTTTTTTAAAGCAATGGCTCAATCAATATCGGGGGATGTCCATTCGACAATGTTTTGCCATGCAAGTTGGAAATTATACTCCTTTTTACAACTATTTTTTAATTTTGTTTAGTCGGTTGCCAATCTATGATTTATATTTGATTAAAATACTATCATTTTATTTTGAAGTATTAACGGCAATTTTTGTTATGAAATTAATTGCTAAAATAAAAGCAACACAAGTTAACCCTTTGCATTTGGCAATCACCTTAATTTTATTGATTCCGTTATTAAATAGCAGTCAATGGGCACAGTGTGATACAATTTATGCTTTTTTCGCGGTGGCGGGGATTTATTATGCGATTAATCGACAATCAGCATTGTGTTTTATCATGATGGGGATTGGGTTTGCAATTAAAATGCAAATGCTGTTTATTTATCCGGTAGTTTTAATTTTGTTAACTTGTCGCAATCCAAAAGGTGAAAAATATTTATTATGGAAACATATTTGGTTGGCGCCATTAGCTTTTAGTCTAATTAATCTGGGTCCATTTTTATTTGGAGGTTCGCTTTTCCGCGCAATTGATGCGTATATTAATCAAATATTTGTGGGGAATCCGGGAGAGGCTCTGTGTGTCAATTGTGCAAATGCTTTTTTATGGTTAAGCGGAATTAAACAATCAAGTCCTTTATACCCAATTTTATCATATGTATTTGTCGGGGTTGTAGCTCTGTTGTTAACTGTTCTGATTGTTGCCATCATCAAATCGATGAAAAATCGTTTAGAAAATATTGATGTACTGATGCTTGCAGTATTTATTCCCTTAATTGCAGTGTTTTTTCTACCTAAAATGCATGACCGATTTTTTTATCTTGCCGAAATTTTTATGTTTGTTTATTTAATGGTTTCAAATAATAACGGGTTAATCAGGTCGGCATATTTAGCGTTAGAGCTTGGTGTTTTAATCACCTATATGTCATTTTTACAATTTGTAAATTTTTGGATTTGGTGGGTCGCGAATCTGTTTACCGGTTTTTGTGTCATTGTAATGTTTGTTGTATTTATGCGCACTTTGAAAAATAAACCTTTAAAAAACAAACCTGACGTGTCATTGCAGGAAGTCTGACCAGGCGTCGTTTAAATATTTTTGATAGTTTTTGATGTTGACGTCATCGGGTTTGATGTTGTTCAAATCTTCCCACGCAATCGGCATGGCAATGGTGGCGCCGGCGCGGGCGCGCAAGGAATAGGGGGCGACACAGCTGGCGTTCTTGCTATTACGCAGGTAATCAATAAAGATTTTTTCTTTGCGCTCGGCTTTGCGAATGTTGGTCGTAAAAATTTGCGGCCAAGTCTTTTCCGCTAGTTGTGCAATTTGTTCCGCATAGTCATGAAACTTTTGCCAGTTCATTGTTTTCTGAAACGGCACCACAATGTGGTAACCTTTACCGCCACTGGTTTTCAAATAAGCTTTTAAATTAAGTTTATCCAGCAAGGATTTCAATTTGCGTACCCCGTCGCGCAGTTTGGCTAAAGTCATTTTGGTGTCCGGGTCCAAATCAAAAATCATGATGTCGGGGTGGTTGAAGGTTTGGACGCGGCTGCCGCCGACATGAAATTCTAACGTTCCCATTTGGACTTGGTAAATTAACTGTGGCTCGGATGCCAAGTAATAATAAAGTTCTTTGTTGACCGTTTTGGTTTTGACCATGTGTTGATCCGTGGTTGGGTGTTTCTTAAAAAAAGCGTGATTAATATTATCATGACAGCGGATAGCGGTTAACAAACGGTTTGCAACGTACGGCATCATCAGTGGGGCCACCGCGATGTAATATTGAATTACGTCCAGTTTGGTAATTTTGTCTTGCGGATAAAGTATCTTTTGCGGGTTAGATATTTGTATCGTTTCCATGTTGCTCCAATGTAATTGCTTTGGGATTTTTGTCCGTGCGTAAACCAATGAAACTGGGTTGACGCAGCAGGTTGTCCTTGGTTAATTCCGCATATTGAATTTCGGCCACAAATTTGGGTTGCAGCCAGACGATATGATTGAACCGCGGTAGATTCTGTTGAAGGGGACATTTGTTGGTACGTGCGGCTTGTAAGGTTGCCACCAATTCCTGCTTACCTTTTTCGGTGAATCCTGTACCGACCTTGCCCACGTAAGTCAATTGCTTGCCGGCATAATATCCCAAAACCAAGGCACTTAACACTTTATTTTGGGCGGTTGTCGTGTAGCCGATAATCACAAATTCCTGCCGGTGATAACATTTAATTTTCAGCCAATCATCCGCACGAGTACCCGTATAGATTGATTTTTTGCGTTTCGCGATAATGCCTTCCAGTTCGTGCGCTTTGGCAAAAGCCAGCGTTTTGGGACCGTTGGTGGTGTGACCTGCGTACATCAAATTGTTCGCTGCATCAGTTAATAAATTAGCTAATTTAGTTTTGCGTTCAATTAATGGTTCGCTGCGTAAGTCTTTACCGTTCCAAGCCAGTAAGTCAAACACGCAATAGT
>JAZSQY010000058.1:0-3067 GCA_045538225.1 Clostridia bacterium
ACCAACCAACGATTGTGCCAGAACCGCCATATACAATTTGTCTTCTGGCAGTCCCGGTAAAGCCGATACAATGTCATCGCTTTTAATTGTTAATGCTGTTTCGATTGAAGCGTTGGTTAAGAACTCGCAAAGAATATCACAAGCGACCAAAACAAAAACACCGCCAAAAGCTTTAAATTTTGCTTCGGTAATAACACCATTATCTATGCGCAAATAAAGCTTCATTAAGCTTCCGGTCGCAACACTGCCAACTTGACCAACCGCATCAGCACCTGTCACAATTCCTGCGTAATCTAAAGTTTTTAAACGTTCTAAAATACTTGCATCATACATTTTCTGCCACCTCCGTTTTTACACTAACAGGACTGATTGAACGTAAGCGCTTGATAACATCGACCAAAACTTGGATAGTATAATCCAAATCTTCTTTAGTTGTTGCACGTCCCAAAGTGAAACGCACTGCTCCATTAATATAGTCATCACTAACATTCATTTCTTGTAAAACGTAACTGCGTGTTAATTTTTCGCTACATGATGCAGCACCTGTTGAAACACGAATGCCATAAGCATCTAACATTGCAGCAACACTTTCGCCACTGACACTTTGGAACGAAAAGTTGATATTATTATTCAAACGTTGATTACGATGACCATTTAATTTAACACCCGTAATCCTACGTTCCACTTCTTGAATAAAATAATCGCGCATTTTTTTCATACGTGTATTGTTTGTATTTCCATCACGCATGCAAATTTCAACTGCCTTTCCTAAACCGACAATTGCGGGTAGATTGTAAGCACCAGCGCGCATACCTTTTTCCTGTGACCCACCGTGAATCAACGTATCAATACGAGTACCACGTTTTATATACATAGCACCAACACCTTTTGGTCCATAGATTTTATGTCCAGACAATGAAAGTGCTGTGATGTTCATTTCTTTTACATCAATATTAACACTTTCTAAAGCCTGTGTAGCATCGGTATGGAAATACACATTATTTTGGCTGCAAATATTAGCAATAGTATTAATGTATTGAACTGTACCAACCTCACTGTTCGCCGTCATGACAGAAACCAAACAAGTAGGTTTTGATAACTTGGATAGTAAATCTGGAATAGAAATAACGCCGTTTTCGTCCACTTTAATGTATTCAACTTCAACACCATTAGCAGCCAACCAACGTGCGGGTTCGGTAATACTCGGATGTTCGATTGCACTAATTAAAACGCGTTTTATCGGTGAAGCGGCGACAATTCCTTTAAGTATCCAGTTATTAGCCTCAGTTGCACCCGAGGTAAAATAAATTTCATCTGGGTCAGCATTGATAATTTTTGCTACCGTAACACGTGCCTCTTCAACCGCTTTACGAGCTTTATAACCAATTTGGTGCAGCGAATTTGAATTCCCATAATTTGTGATAAAATACGGTTGCATAGCAAAAAAAACTTCACCGTTACAGTATGTCGAAGCAGCATTATCCAAATAAACTTCTCTATTAACAGACATATTGTTATTTTACTCCTTTCTAAACAACAAAATCAAGTAGTTTAGGCATTTTAGGTGCTTTCTAAGCATTTGATAATCTGGCAAAATATTCCCGACAATTCCCCAGAAAGATGGCGTATGATTAAACTCTAATAAATGGCAGAGTTCATGAACCACTATATAATCTAATAAATTGGGTGGTAAAAAAATTGCGCGCCAGTTGATTGCAATATTACCACGAGAATCACACACTCCCCATCTTGTTTTGTTGTTATTCGTTGTGATGTTAACTGGCCGTAGTCGTAGTCGATTTGCCATAAAATTAACACGTTCTATCAAAACTTCTTGCGCAACTTTGCGGTACCACTTTTCGACCTTGTTTAAAATTTTATCATTTGGTATTTTTGACGGAATTAACAATTTATTATCATTAATCATAATTTCTTTAACATCGTTAGAGAATAAAAGTGTCAACTCCTTACCTAAAAATAAAAAGGTTGTATAATTAACAACGTTTAAATTAATATATGAATTACTGCGTATTGCTTTTTGCTTCTTAATAATCCAATCTTCTTTTTGTTTAATAAAATCAAATATTTTACTTTCTGGGCAATTATATGGAGCACGAACTATCAATTCGCCTTTTGCATTTATCATTAACGATAATGTCCGTTTATCAGTGCGAATAATATTCCGCGGGTCTAACATAAAAAAATAATAACTTAATCCAGTTTAACTTGACAA
This sequence comes from Clostridia bacterium, assembly GCA_045538225.1. Classification (GTDB taxonomy): domain Bacteria; phylum Bacillota; class Clostridia; order Christensenellales; family UBA1242; genus RGIG8050. The sequence continues at coordinate 2,234 of JAZSQY010000058.1, forward strand.
GAAGTTATTTTCGACACTAAAATTGTACAGTGGCAAACGGTAAGAACATTACAGAGATTACAATCCTGAATTTGCTAAATCAACGCCCGATGTATGGAGCTGAGATGGTTGAAGAAATCAAAAAGCTTTCGGGTAATACTATTATCATGTCATTACCAACTCTTTATTCATGTTTACATCGAATGGCAACAAAAAAACTAGTAAACAGTTACCAAAAACAATCTACAATCGGTGGACGTTGTCGTGTTTATAACATCACAAAAGTTGGACGTGAATATCTTAGCAAAAACCAAATTGAAATTGACTATTCTTCATTGATGAATAATCAAGATGAAAAACTTGTGGAAAACGAAAATATTGCAAATGCTACATCAAACGATGTTATAGCACAACCCATGGTTACTGCACTTAAAGATCCTTTCTCATTACCATTAAACAAGACTACTACTGCGGAAGATGTTGTCGTTAGTCAGTTTGTAGATAACATTACGTCATATACACAACAAACAACTGAGACACCAGAAACTCGCTTAACCTCTGGTACTGCAGTTGAACCCATGTTAGTAGAAGAACCTACCCCGAAACCCAAGAAAAAACCAAAACCCGATATATTACCATATATTTCTCCAAATGAAAAAATTACCACTACTCCAGAACCACAATACCAACAAACATTAATTGGTTTATCTGGAACAACCGGTGGCAGTGACCTCCGTCCTTTGGTCGAATTAAATGAAATTCCAGTTGGAAATGATTACGTTATTATCAATCGTTTGCGAATCGTTTCGGTATTAATCAACACCGCAATATTTATGTTGATAAATTTTTTCTGTT
>JAZSQY010000014.1:0-4826 GCA_045538225.1 Clostridia bacterium
AAAAAGAATTAACCAACATGCGTTCCAAGAGTAGTGATGAAGCATTGCGTTTGACTCCGCCATTACAATTTACTTTGGAAGAAGCATTGGAATTCATTAATGATGATGAATTGTTGGAAGTAACGCCTTTGAATTTGCGTATTCGTAAAATGGAATTAGACCACGGTAAACGTTTGCGCGCGCGTGGTAAAGCAATACGATAATTAAAAATTTGAATATCGCACATATTAAACTGTGGCAAAAAAAGGTCTGGTGAAAGGTGCGATTATATTAAGTGCAGCGGGAGTAATTTGCCATTTACTCGGTGTAATCTTTCGGATACCGTTATCCAACATTGTTGGAAATTACGGGATTGGATTATACCAGTTGGTGTTCCCGCTGTATTCTTTATTGTTGATTATTTCGTCTGCAGGTATTCCGGTGGCGTTATCCAAAATGATTGCCCGGGTTCGTGATGACCGGCGACAAACGAAACAAATTTTTGTCAATGCTGTGGTGGTGCTGTTCGTAATTGGTGCCGTCATTACATTGGCTTTTTTACTTTTGTCACAGCAAATTGCGGCATGGCAAGGGAAGCCGGAGATATGGCCACTTTACATTGCGATTGCTCCTGCAGTTTGGTTTGTATGTGTGATTTCAGCTTACCGTGGTTATTTTCAGGGATTGAATAACATGGTACCAACTGCGGTATCGCAAATTGTGGAGCAGGTTGTCAAGGTGGCTGTTGGTTTATGGTTAGCTTTTTGGTTAATTAAGTATAGTGTTTTATGGGCTGTCTTCGGTGCTATTTTAGCGGTAGCTGTTTCGGAACTTGCAGCTGTAATTATGCTGGCGGTGGTTTATGCAGTGCGGGCAAAAAAAGCTACTAAAACGTTGACGATTGAAGAACCTAAAATTGGATTTTGGTCGTTGTTATCTTGGGGTGTGATACGGCGAATTTTTGCAATCGCAGCGCCGATTATGGTGATGTCGTTAGCTTTCCCTGTTGTGCAGTTATTTGATAGTTTTTATGTGGTTAATGCTTTGAAAAGTGCAGGTGTGGAACAAGCGACTGAATTATACGGGATTGCGACTGGTGCGGTCCATACATTAATCAATGTGCCGAGCGTGGTGGGCGTGGCAATTGCTACTGTAATGTTACCCATGGTGTCGCGGGCTTTTAAGCAAGGGGACTTGCAAACTATGCGTAAAAAAAGTTGGACAGCGCTGGGTATCTTTTTAATCATTGGTACGGCGGCGGCTTTGGGTTTATTTTTATTACCTAAATTCGTTTTGACTTTGTTGTATGGTAAGGCTTTTAGTGGTCAACCCGAAGAATTGGCTGCGGGAATTTTGTTGTTGCGGATTGAAAGTTGGGCAATTATTTTAATTGGTTTAACGCAGGTGTCTGGGAGTATTTTACAGGGGTGTGACTATGAACGAGTTCCAATGTGGGCATTAATTAGTGGTGGTTTGGTTAAAGTAGTATTTGAGTTAATCACTTTAAAATCTTTAGGGATTATGGCAGTGAGTGTGGCTAATTTGTTGTGTTATGGGGTTGCATTGGTGTTAAATGGAGTAGTTTTGATTAAATTATTTTTACATCGGAAATAACAAAGGTATGCGAAAAAGTGATTTAATCATGGAGTTTAGTGCTGAATTTGGCACAACCAAAAAAGATGCTAAGGAAATGGTTTCTTGGCTAGAAAAACAAATTGTCGATGGTGTTAAAAGTGGTGATGAAGTGGTATTAGATATCGGTAAATTTCAAATCAAAAAAACACCAGCGCGTCAAGGACGTAATCCACAAACAGGAGAAACGATTAAAATTAAAGCTAAAACCAAACCAGTTTTTAAGGCTAGCAAGAAATTTAAAGATTCTTTAAGTAAATAAAAAACACCGCGTTATGCGGTGTTAATGGTGTTGGAACACGTTTCGGTCGTTTCCCAAAAGATATTAAGCAGTCTGATGGCTCGGTCTGGCGTCACTTAATTAGCTCGGCGAAAACTGTTTAGTGCTGCTTGGTTCCCCATCTGACACGATTCACAATCTCACCGACTACTAAGCCGTCAAACGTCATCACCAAAAGATTCTGTCTAACATGATTCGGTACGCGCTCTCAACCGTGTGTTCGACCCCGGTTAGCGACACGGGTTACAGGCAGCCGCTAGTTGCCCGTCTATCCAACGCAGAATTGTATCACAACCCAAAAGATATTGCAAGTAATCCGCCAGCATGTTATAATCAAGACGATGTTACACAACTTGGAAGCCGAACAATCGGTGATTGCTGCCGTATTATTGGACAATGATTGTCTAGAAACTTTTACACGTTTAAAGCCGTCACATTTTTATGCTCCGGCTCATCGCATTATTTATGAAGCGATTTGTTATTTAGCAACCAAAAATGTGGCTGTTGATTTGGTAACTTTATCTGAACGTTTAAAAGCCATTGGTAAGTTAGATGCTGTTGGCGGTAATGAATATTTAACGACATTAATGGATATTATTCCGTCCACGGTTAACTTCCGTCACTATGTGGAAATTTTACGCAAAGATGAAACTTTGCGCCGTTTGGAACGGGCAGCGGCAAGCATTACCAAATCTTTGACACAACCAGATGAGAAACAAAAAAATTTTATGGAAGATTCGCATGCGGCGGTACAGTATGCCGAACGCTTGATTTTTGATATTAGTAAAGAAGATGAACGCCAAGAATTGACCAAGTTATCGAACGAGTTGCCAACTGTTTTAAATAACTTTGATTTGGTCGCGCATGATCCAGCTGCTTTACGTGGTATCCGTACGGGTTATACGGTTTTGGACAGTATTACGAATGGTTTACAAAAGGGTGCTTTAATCATTATCGGTGCGCGTCCGAGTGTGGGTAAAACCAGTTTTGCTTTAAACATTGTTTTGAATGCGGCATTAAAAAGTAAAGCTAAAGTGGCTGTTTTCTCATTGGAAATGGGCAAAGTGGAATTAGTTAACCGTGCAATATGTTCTGTGGCAAGGGTTTCTTTGTCGCGTGCTTTACATGGGGAATTAACACCAGAAGAATGGTCACGCTTGTGGGATGCTAATGCTAAATTACAAAATGCGGATATTTATTTGGATGCCAGCAGTTCAATTACCGCGACCGAAATTATGCGTAAGTGTATGCGCTTGAAACGTGAACGCGGATTGGATTTAGTTATGATTGACTATTTGGGCTTGATGGGAGCGCCGGCAACTGGTTCACGTAGTGAAAGCCGTCAAGAACAGGTGGCAGCCAATAGTCGTATGATGAAGATGATGGCGAAAGATTTGGAAGTGCCTGTTTTGATGTTATCACAGTTAAACCGTGGAATTGAGTCTCGTTCGGATAAATCCGATAGTGAACCAATGTTATCTGATTTGCGTGAATCTGGTGCGATTGAGCAAGACGCGGATATGGTCTTATTTATTCATAAACCAAAAACAGAAACCCAAAGTGAACAAAATGCACATAGTCGTGATTATGAAGCTAAAATTATTGTGGCGAAAAACCGTAGTGGTCCGACTCCGTATTTCAAATTACAATTTATTGGTGAGTTGACGACATTCATGAATCCAGAAGATGTAACCAAGAATAACGGGGTGGCTTCGGTGCCGATTCCAGAAACTAAGGTTCAAGCAAATTTACCAGAAATTGTGCCATTACAAGATGCCAGCGATATTAACGATATTTTTTAAAAGACCAAATACAAAAATTTGGTCTTTTGTTTTGTAAAAATTTTTTTATTGACTGAAATTTTATGATTTGCTATTTAATAGTAGAAAATGATGACAATCGGAGGAGTAGCTCATATCTCCATGCTGATCGCATCGCTGGTGCTTTCGGTAATTTTATTTTTGGTCGTTGCAAAAAACAAGAGAAAAATTCAAGATATAATTATTACAATTGTTGGGTTAACTGCTGTTGTAGGAATTTTCTTTTTACATGGAACACATTATTTTACTAAATTAGATTTTTATAATTTGGGCAAACAAATGTTTCAAGTTTGTAATTTTAATTTTCTATTAATTCCGTTGGCGTTGTTTCAAAAAAATGAATTAGCGCGACAATATTTATTTTATTTTTCCATGCCAGCAGCTCTTTCATCTTTTGTAACTTATCCATCAGATGTGGAAAATTCGACATGGAATTCAGTTGTTGCATTAACATTTTGGATTAATCATTTATGTATTGCTTTAACGCCGATTTTAATTTTGGCGGCGAAAAGATTTAAGCCTAATGTGGCACATATTCCTAAAGTGATTCTATGTATCTTGTTATATTTTGGTGCTGCGTTCTTTGTTAACTTTGCGTTGAATGGTTGGCAGATAGATGGTGGTAGTAATTTATCTTATACAATGGATTCTGGTAGTATTATGGTTTTGCAACCATTGTATAAATTGATACCAATTCCGTATGTTTACCTTTTACCGCTAGTGCCAGTAATAACATTGATTTATTACTTGGTAGCGTGGGCGTTTAAAAAATATAAATTGGTGGGTAGTTTTGGTTATACTTTTAAAAAGAAAAAAACAGAGGAGAATTAATTTATGTTTTATTTATTTACTATTTTAGTACTAGCTATGTTAATCGGTGGATATGTGACCGCAAAATGTCTAGTCAAAAACAAAGAAAAGTTTAGTGCAATTATTGCAAAAACTTTGAAAATTACAGTAGTTGTTTATTGTGTGATTATATTTTTATCAATTTTCTTACCTGATGCTTTTGCATTATGTATTAATGAAGAAAACTTAGTTTTAGATTTTAAAAACATCAGTTTTGCGATTGTACGATGGTTTACAACTTTGTCCTTTATTATGTTGCCGTTGGC
>JAZSQY010000009.1:0-5184 GCA_045538225.1 Clostridia bacterium
AATTCCACAAATTAATGTTAAAGGTACTAATAATATTATATTAAACAATACTTTCGCTGTTAAAACAGTTGCAGCAGAAATTGGCATACTGCGTAAAATCCAGAATTGTTTACCTTCTATTGATATCGAAACGGCTGCGGGATATGTTAAAACTGCAAACATCGCGAAAATTAATCCAATAAATAAATATAAAGCACTTTCCGAAAACCCAAAGGCTTGAATGAGAGACATGAATGTTTGACCTTTATCAAAAACCATCCAACAAGTAATTGCAACAATTGCTAAAGGCCCAATCAAAGTATTAATCATTAAGGTTGGTGAATTAAAATAACGGTTTGTTTCATTTTTTAATAAAGATTTTAAAGGTGTTGTCACTTGGCGGCTAATTTGTGTTGATTTAAATTGTGTTGTGCGACTTTCTCTGTTCAATAATAACGAATTTAACCAGCATCCTAACACAAAAAGTAGCACTACACCACCAATCAGCGGAAGCGTAATGACGGGGTTAAAAGTAATTATCCAACCAACAGCATATTTCATGACTGCTGGATTTTCCAAGTTTAATGCAAAAAACTCATATACAACCATAACCGCAATCAAAGTTACTAAGGTGAAAATTGCTTTGGAAATATTTCCAAACTTAGTATTTGAAAAACAAACAGCCGCCAAATAATCTACAATTGCATATAAACCAACTGCAAATAAAGGAATAATAAATAGGACAATCAAACAACCAATGATTGCGGTAAAATTAAACGGTGTATAAACTAAATATGCGATAACACAGGGTAAGAAAAATAAAACAGTTATCGATAAATTAAAGATGAAATTCCATAAAAACTTAGCTGCAATAATTTCAGTTTTTTTGAAAGGCATGCTTAACAATAATTCTGTATCGTTAGATTTTTTCCCGCCTGTGATTTTTTGCAATGCAAAAACAAAGGTAAAAAAAACAGAGATGACTAAACCAATGGCCAAAACACTATTAATTAATTCACTAGTATCTATCGTTTCCGTTTCTGGTACGGGTTGTGTTGTGCTTTTTGCTAAAAATAACATAAACCACAAAATCACTGAAAATAAAATGGCATACAAAGCAACAACCGTCGCAATCCCCACCACGGTTTTTGCGTGTGATTTCTTACTGCGCATATTACCAATTGCACAAAGAAAGTAGTTCTTTAAAAGTAACCATACATTACGCATTCAAGAACACCTCTTCTAAACTTTTGTCGGCCTTGATTTCTTGCATGGTTCCTTGTTTTATAATTTCACCATTTTTAATCATAACAACTTTGTTGCATAGTTTTTCTGCGACTTCTAAAACGTGAGTAGAGTAAAATATTGCCCCACCGTTTTGTACGAATTCTTGCATAATGTTTTTCAAAACAAATGAAGCTTGTGGGTCTAATCCAACAAATGGTTCATCTAAAATAAGTAACTTGGGCTTACGCATGAAAGCTGCAATCAAAACTAATTTTTGACGCATACCATGTGAATATGATTTGATTGGTAATCCCAAATCTTTGGTTAGTTCCCATTTATCGGCATATTTTTGAATTGCTTGATCGCGGTCTTCTGTGGATATACGATATACCGATGCCACGAAATTTAAATATTCGTTACCAGTTAATGTTAAATATATATCCGGGTTATCCGGAATATAGGCTGTAATGCTTTTGCAGGCGATTGGCTCGGCTTTAACTGATTTATTATCAATAAAAATTTCGCCTGAATTAAAATCCAAGGTTCCAACAATACAACGAATGGTTGTCGTCTTCCCTGACCCATTAGGCCCAATAAAAGCACAGATATCGCCAGGTGCAACATTCAAGGTTAAATTTTTAACACCAATTTTACCATTGGCATAAGTTTTGCATAAATTATTAATTTTTAACATTATTTAATATAGCATACGTAATTTACATATGCAAATTAAAGAGTAGTACGTCCCGCGTCATAACGATGTAAGGTTTTATTATATAGTTCTTCTTTTACTAATAAATCTTTTAAAGCTGTTGCGAGCACCGTACAAGGATAAATATCGTCTGTTCGAAGATATTGGCTGATAATCTTTTTTATTTGCCAATAATTTTCCTCATATGCTTTTAAATTCAAGTGATCAATACCTAGATCTAGTTTGATATGGTAAACTATCATTGATGCATCATAATCTTTACTTTGAATGTTATAAGAAGATTGTAACGACTTTTTTAAAAATTGATTGTAATATTGTGATTTCGTTTTTTCGTATTGATTTAGCCGTTTTGTAAAAGAATTAATTTCTTCTTCATCTAAATATATAAAGTTACATAAAACATCATCATAAGGTATTTGATAATCGGTAGAATAACATTCATCACGAATTACGCTTTCATTAATACCCAAGCAAGCACACTTGAACTTTGTATTATTCAATTTTTGAATAATGTTTGGTATATAAGAACTTTCTTTGTTACCGGGCAACTTCCATTTGTCTAAATTAATCATTAATTCTTGTATTGTGTATAAAAACAAAGCAACCTGATAATGTGAAATAGAAGCACCACCATTAATTTCATAGTTCTTTATTTCATTTGCTGCAACTTGTAGCGAACCCTCTGCTCTTTCAAGCTGAGCCTTATTTTTAGCCGTTAGTAAGATTGTTATTGCACGATTAAATGATCGAAAAACTATTTCGCCATTTAGTAACATTTTTATGCCTTCACGAACTTTTAGATTGTTAGTAATTTTTTCAATAATAACATCAACTTTAGGGGACAATACAATTTTTTTGCCCAAAAAAGTATTCAAAGGTACAAAGTCGTACTTTGGTTGATTATGATAAGAAACGTTATTGGCAGTGAAATCAGACATCTAACTATTTAACCATAAAATTACACAAAAATCAATACATCTTCTAATAAAATATTTTTAAAGTTTTTATTTTTTAAACTGAGAATCATATAGTTGTGCATAAGCACCATTCAATGCCATTAACTCCTCATGGTTACCTTGTTCAACAATGTCACCATGTTCCAAAACTAAAATTTTATCGGCATTTCGTATTGTTGATAAACGGTGAGCAATGATAAATGAAGTTTTATTTGCGGACAAATGATCCATCGCTTTTTGTACTAATTCTTCGGTACGAGTGTCCACAGAAGATGTAGCTTCGTCTAGGATTGAGAATGGCGAATCTTTTAACATACCACGCGCAATCGTAAACAACTGACGCTGCCCTGCAGAGACACTGTTATTTTCATCTAAGATTGTATCCAGACCTTTTGGCAATGTTGTAATAAATTTTTCAATCCCAATAATCTGACAAACTTTCATGATTTGTTCATCACTGATGTTTTCGCAGTTGTAGCACAAGTTTTCACGTACCGTGCCTTTAAATAACCATGTGTCTTGTAATACCATTGTGAATAATTCATGTATATTTTCACGCGTTAATTTTGTTATTGATTTACCATCAATAACAATGTCTCCCCCATCAATGTCGTAAAATTTCATTAATAAATTTACTAATGTTGTTTTACCCGCACCCGTGGGTCCAACAATTGCAATTTTTTGTCCTGGTAAAACTTCGCAAGAAAAATCTTTAATGACTAATTCGTTTGGACGATAACCAAATTTAACATTTTTAAAAGATATTTTCCCTTTAGCTTCTTTTGGATCAAGGTATTCAGTGCAAGTATTTTGTGTTGACATTTCTTTTTCATCTAAAAATTCAAATACGCGTTCGGATGAGGCTATACCTGATTGAAGTCGCGTCATGCATTGCGAAATTTGCGACATGGGATTGGTAAATAAACGAACATAAATGATAAAAGCAAAAATTACGCCGACATTGGTTGCGCCATTAATACACATAATCGCTCCCACAATCGCCACGGCTAAATAACCTAATTCACCAACAAACCCCATAATTTGTGGCATTAAGCTGCCAAAGAATTCGCTCATTTTATTGCTTTTGTAAAGTTTATTGTTTAAAGCATCAAACTCGTTTGTGACTTTGTTTTTTGCATTGTACGCTTTTATAATATTATGTGCACCATAAATTTCTTCGACATGACCATTAATTTCACCAATTTCGACTTGACGTCGAGTGAAGTATTTTTGTGAAACTCTTAATATGATTATCATTAAAATCATGCCCACCATTGACGCAGCAATTGCGGTAAAAGCTAAAATCCAGTTCGTCACGAACATCATTATTGTGGAACCAAGTAGTAACGCAATCGCGCTAAATAACGTCCCTAAAGAGTTTGATAATGAATGCGATAAAGTATCTACGTCGTTCGTAATACGCGAAAGCACATCACCGCGTGTGTGCGTATCCATGTAAGATAATGGAATTTTATTTATCTTTTTAGAAATCCCGGTTCTTAAATCTTTGGCGAAACTGTTAGCTGTTTTCGCCATAATAAATTGTTGAATCAAAGAAAATACCGCGCTAAATCCATAAACAATTAATAATATTATGGCAATTCGACCTACCATCCTTAAATTAATCGGACCTGGATTAGGATTATATTCTGTTGGAACACCTGCCAAAATGGTATTGGTTAAATCCGAAATTTTGTTCGGACCAATAATAGATAATATAGAGGAAGCAATTGATAAAAGAATCGCAAAGACAACAGATACCATAAATGGTTTTAGGTATTTGGTCATATCTTTTAGTGCATTTTTCATGTTTTTGGGTTTTTCGCCAATAACTACTGGTCCATGTCCCATACCGCGGCGTGTCCCTTGACGTTTTACATCAGCCATTTAATTCCTCCTTGCTTAATTGTGAATAAGCAATTTCTTGGTAGGTTTTGCAATTTTTTAATAATTGTTTATGTGTTCCCATTCCTACACATTCACCTTTTTCTAAAACTACAATTGTGTCAGCATTCATAATTGTACCAATACGTTGCGCAACAATTACATTAGTAGCGTTTTTCGTATACTGCTTTAATTCCGTACGTAATTTATAATCAGTTACATAATCCAAAGCCGAAAAGGCATCGTCAAAAATATAGATTTCAGGGTCACGAGCTACCGCACGAGCAATTGATAAACGTTGCTTTTGTCCACCAGAAAGATTGGTACCGCCTTGTGCAACATTACCTTCGTAACCATCTTTCTTTTTTTCCACGAAGTTAGTTCCTTGTACAATTTTTACTGCTTGTTTAATTTGTTCATTACTTA
>JAZSQY010000038.1:0-3239 GCA_045538225.1 Clostridia bacterium
TGTAAGCATACAGTTTCAGATTCTATTTCACTCCCCTCCCGGGGTTCTTTTCACCTTTCCCTCACGGTACTATACGCTATCGGTCAATTGGTCGTATTTAGCCTTAGGAGATGGACCTCCCGCATTCACACCGGATTTCACGTGTCCTGTGCTACTCTGGATACTGCTCGGTGTTCTTCGATTTCGACTACGTGACTATCACACTATTTTGTCTACCTTTCAAGGTAAGTTCGTCTATCGTTAAACAATCCTAAATGCAGTCCTAACCCTTTCGAAGTTACCCCCCGAAAGTTTGGGCTCTTCCGCGTTCGCTCGCCACTACTAACGGAATCATTTTTTTATTTTCTTTTCCTCTGCTTACTTAGATGTTTCAGTTCAGCAGGTTCCCTTCTCTGCAACTATGAATTCATTGCAGGATACTTGGGCATTACCCCAAGTGAGTTTCCTCATTCGGCAATCCACGGATCACAAGTTATTTACACTTACCCGTGGCTTATCGCAGTTAATCACGGCCTTCGTCGGCGCCAATTGCCAAGGCATCCACTATACGCTCTTAATAGCTTGATCTTTAAATTTGATACATGTTTTTGGATTCCTAAGAATTTACAGAATTTGCATGAGTTTTTGTTAATTTAACTCAGCGTAATTGTAGTTTAATGGTTTAAAATTAAATACGTATTACACCTATATCATTCAGATATTTGTTTTACTCTTACAATATGCAGTTGTCAATGTCCACCTACTATCCACGGTCGCGCCGCAAACAGTAAGACTACTATACCTAATAAAAAACCCGCTGTCAAGGGTTTTTTTAAAATTTTTGTCATTTTTCTTAAATACTTTTTTGTTGCTATTTTAAGCCAAATTTACCTATAATGACCTAATGAAAAAATTCCTACAAAAGTTCACAACTAAACACCCACGGTTGGCCGAAATAATGCGTTTTCTTATTGTTGGCGGCCTCGCAACAATCATCGATTTCTTAGCCATGGGCATTACTTTATATGCTTTCAATCCAAATCTATATCCACACTTCTATAATGTTTGGATTGGTGGTGGCAGCCCAACCACACTTGCCACAATCATGGGAACCGGAATCGGATTTATTGCTGGCCTTATTTTTAATTATATCTTTTCCATCATCTTCGTCTTCCAAGAAAAAGGCAACTCACGTTCGGCTAAAGGCTTTATACTTTTCACCCTACTCTCACTCGGCGGGCTTTTAATTCATATAATCGGTATGTATATAGGATATAACTTATTAGGCATCAATGAATGGGTGTTAAAAATCATTTTCACATTAATTGTCTTGGCCTATAATTACATCACACGCAAACTTATTATATTCACAACAGCAAAACAATCTACAGTATTAAAAGAAAAGGAAGGAATTCAAGAATGAATCATGTAGCACAACAAAATAATCAGAAACCATTAAGTCTATGGGCAGTTTACGGAATTTGCTTGTTAATTTCCACCGCTTTCTTTCTAACAATGGGTTTTAACTCCCCAATTTTTCAGTTTAACTCTGACTGCGATTTTAATTGGTTTCTGAGTGTTGGTAACGCGATGGTTGCCGGCAAAGTACCGCATCGTGATTTATTCGAACACAAAGGCCCAATAACATATTTCGTTTTTGCCTTTTGCTGCCTCTTTAAAAATCCAAGAATAGCTATCTTAGTTCTTGAAATTATTTCCATGAGCTTGTTCTTTTTCTTTGCTTACCGCATTTGCCGTAAACGCCTTAATACATTCTATTCAATCATTGCTCTTCCACTTCTGGCCTTTGCCGTTTTCACATCTTGGACCCGCGTCCGCAGCGCTGCAACCGTTGAAGAATTCACTTTACCTATATATACATATTTCTTTTTATGTTGGTTAGAATTTTTGCTTGAGAAAAAACATTGGACTTGGGTTCGTTCTCTTTGTCTTGGACTATGCTTCGGAATCATCTTATGGGTTAAGTTTACACTTTTCTATTTCATGCTTGCACCTATGATAATTTGGCTGGTTATCAGCATTCGCCGTCGCCAATACAAAACACTGCTAATCAACATCGCTTGCATGCTAAGCGGGGTCATTGCCATTACTATCCCAGTTCTTATTTATTATATTATTCATAACGCAATTAATGACTTATTTTATGTTTATTTTTACATTAATCTTACCGCCTATGGCACAAACAGCATCTTAGATATTTTATCCAGTTTCGGCATATTCTTCTGCATCGGACCGGTCATTCTTGTTTTAATCTTATGGGGCGTTATTGCCTTCAGTAAACGCCACTGGAGCGAACGCACCGGCTGGTTATTATTAATTGCATTTTTGGTCAACGTAGCATTACTCATTTACTCCAGTAAAAAGATTGCGTATTACTACACAGAATTATTTCCATATGGAATATTAGGATTAACCGAAATCCTCTACTGGTTTAACCATAAATTTTCTTTAAACAAATATCGTAAACTTCTTCCCGTCGGTATTGCGGTCTTATGCCTTGTACTTGCTATCCCCTGCTCAATCTACACCTACGAATGGGGTCGTGACCGAAAAGAATATGCCCCTTTGGCGATTGCCGACACAATCCATAATTACGAAATTAATAATAATGAAACCACTACATTGTGGTGCTACAAATTTAACGACTTTGGATTTTACAACGCGGCTAATAAAATTCCAAACAATTACTTTTTTGCGCAAAATGTATTTACCGAAGAACGTTTCCCGCGTATGTATCAAGAGTTTAACGAATACATCACAAACCAAACCAGCGATTTTGTTATCACAGAGCTTACAACATGGGAAACCGAAAAAGATTTCCTTTCGCAATATTACAAACCCTTTACTGACGAAATTTCGGATTGCACATATCACTACCGCCAAGCTCATTACTTCTATTACAGACATTTCGATTTTGTCCTTTTAATAAAAAAGTAATTTACCCTTTTAACGCTCTAAGTTAAACTGACTTAATGCAAAACCCATCTACAAGCAAAATTTCAAAGTGGATCATTTATGCGATTTGCTTGTTATTATCTGCAGTTTTCCTTTTCATCTTTAGCAGCAATTCTCCATTGTGCCAATTTAATTACCATGGAGATTATCAGTGGTTTATGACAATGGGTAACAGTCTCTTGGCCGGCAAAATCCCCTACCGCGATTTATTTGAACAAAAGGGTCCCTTAGTTTATTTTGTCACGGCTTTTTGTTGCCTATTTCCCAATCAAGACACCGCGATG
>JAZSQY010000085.1:0-3089 GCA_045538225.1 Clostridia bacterium
CTTAGTATTATTTGATGAAATTGAAAAAGCCAATGTCGATATTTATAATTTACTTTTACAAATTTTAGACGAAGGTCGTTTAACAGATTCACATGGTAAGGTGGTATCTTTCCGCAATGCAATTATTGTTTTAACTTCTAATGTTGGTGTTAGTGAAATCCCAACGGACCGTGATGTAACTCCAGAAGAAGAAGAGCAATATATGTTAGAAGGTATGCGCAAAAAATTTAGTCCAGAGTTTATTAACCGTATTGATAATGTGATTGTATTTAATACATTAACGCGAGAAGATATTGAAAAGATTGTTAAATTACAAATGGATAAATTATCAAAGCGATTATCTGCCGTTAACGTTAAAATGGAATATACCAGCGCGGTTGTTAGTTGGATTGCCGAACATGGTTATCAAAAGGTTTATGGTGTTCGTCCAATACGTCGTTTAATTCAAACTCAAATTGAAGATAAAATTTCAGAACAAATTATTACGCGTCAAGTTGAAGCTTTGAATATTGATGTCGTGGACAATGTTATTGAAGTTCAATCTATTCGTTGATAATTTTTTAAATCAATTGTGCGATGTTTTTCTAAATTTTCATTGTTCGCGTTCTTTTGACTAAAAAAATTTAATATTTGCGTGAGTCCGCCAGACAATAAAAATTTAATCAACAATGATTGTAAATCGTTGTTTGCCGTGTTCGTACTGTTTGGGGCGGATTGTTTATTATTAGCACTAACATTTTGCAGCAGATTTAACACGTTTGTTAAAGTATCGTCTTCCATTATTCTCCCTTTTATTTTTGATTTTTAATCGTTTGAATAATTTTAATGAGGCGGTTGCGTTGTTCTTCGTTGAGCATAGGGCTAATGACTTTAATTAATTTTTCTAAATCACCTAACGTACCATTTTGTTTTTTGAGTTTAATTTGATCGGTAAATAGTGCAATTAATTCTTCGTCACTAAGCTTGGATAATTGTTCAATAATTTTTTGATTAAATTCCATATACTTTTATATGAAAACTTGTTATATTATGTGTATGTTCGTAGATAGTGTTGATATTACTATTCAAGCCGGTTCTGGTGGTACTGGGGCGGCAACATTTTACCGTGATACTTTAACTATGTTTGGTGGGCCTAATGGTGGTGATGGTGGACACGGCGGTAATGTTTATTTTGAAGGTACAAATAACATGGATAATTTGGTTGATTTCCATTATAACCAAAAATTTAAAGCCGGCGATGGGGAAAATGGCCAAGGCGGCAACAAAACAGGGTCGAACGGTCGTGATGTTGTTATTCAAGTTCCATTGGGAACCAAAATTTTAGATGAGAATGGAAAGTTATTATGTGACATTGTTTCAATCGGTCAAAAATATATGGCCTTAAAAGGTGGTGCAGGTGGTCTGGGGAATACACACTTTGCAACTGCATCACGGCGTACGCCTAACTTCGCGAAGACCGGTGTCAAGACAAAACCTTACCGCGTTAAATTGGAATTAAACTGTATTGCGGATGTAGGGATTATTGGTTATCCCAATGTTGGTAAAAGCACTTTATTGTCGGTAATTAGTCGAGCTAGACCCAAAATTGCAAATTATCAATTTACTACTTTGTATCCGAATATTGGTGTGGCGCAGGTCCATGGTCAAAACTTATTGTTTGCGGACATCCCAGGTTTAATTGAAGGTGCAAGTGATGGTGTCGGATTAGGAATTGATTTCTTAAAACATATTGCGCGCACACGTTTACTTTTGCATGTAATTGATATTGCGGCAACTGAAGGTCGTGATCCATATCATGATTATGAAGTTATTAATCAAGAATTGCGAAAATACCATGCGGATTTGGAAAATAAAAAACAAATTGTTGTTTTAAATAAAATTGATAGTGCAACAGAAGAACAAATTAAGGAGTTTAAATCGAAGATTAATCCGGAGATTCCATTGTTTGAAATTTCGGCTTTGAATCACACTGGGTTACAAGATTTGTTAAGTGCTTGTTTACGTGTTTTGAATACAATTCCGAAACCTGAACCATTAATTGTTGAAGCCGTATTAGAAGAAAAAGTTGATAAAAATGAATTTGCTGTTTCTGGTGGTAATGGAACTTATCAAGTTAGCGGACCTTTTATCGATAACTTGATTCGTGGTGTTGTTTTGGAAGATACAGAAAGTAATCGTTATTTCCAACGTCGTTTAGTGCAACGTGGTGTTATGACAGAATTAAAGAAATTGGGTATGGTTGACGGCGACACAATTCAAATTGCAGGACACTTTTTCACCTATACCGAATAAGCATAGACATCGACGACTTATATGCGGGTTACAAATTAAAGCGTCATAATTACCATCGTCGGCGTAGCTTCTTTGCAATTTTAGTAATTGTTTTAGTAGTTGCTACTGCTGGCAGTATTATGGCATTATTTTTGCGTGGTTTTAAATTGAGCGATATAGAAAAGCAAGTATTTGTGCAAGATTTAAAAACGCCATCGATGAATGTTTGGTTGGTTGAAGTTCCAGATTACAGCAATAAAATGACGGCATATAAAGCAGGTGTAGCGGCAGCACAAACGGGGTTGGGTGTTTATGTAATTAAGACAGATAACCACTGGCGGTGGGTTGGCGGGGTTTATACGGCATCTAATCATGCGGAAAGCACAATAAATAGGATCAGTTCTTTATCTAATCTCTCAATACGTGAATACAGAATTGAATCCAAAAATTTTAGAGTTTCACGTGATGTAATGCAGCCTTGTCAAGATATTTTGGATTGTGTTGTTAGAACATTTGAGATGTTATTAAATTTAAGAGATTATATAGATAAAAGTTTAAGCACAGATAATTTATTAATGAGTTTAACAAAAGAATACAACGATATAAAAAACAATACACAAAGATTACATGATTTAAATGTTACTTTAAAAAGTCCATTAATTGCGAGTATTATTTATACAGCTAACCAAAATATTTTAGGTTTGCAAGAAATTGTTTGTGGAAATAACTCGTATAGTTTAGCAGATGTAAACACTGCTTTATTAAAGACGTTTTTCTCGCTAGACAACTTTTAATAGTTTTGCTAACCTAAACAAGGG
>JAZSQY010000025.1:0-2073 GCA_045538225.1 Clostridia bacterium
TGTTTCTCTTATAAATAGAGTCATTTAATTCATCTCCTTTTAAATTGCGACCACATTGGTGGTCATTAATCCCCTAGGGGATTAATCACCATCAAAATGGAAATCGTGGGCGAGATTAACCCACGATTGTTTCTAAATACCACTCTGCATCGGCTTTAGCACCAATGCAGTAATCTATTGTGGTATTCGTTCGATTTTCTAGGTCATACCGAATACAGTCAAATAAATCTTCGTTTATGACCTTTACTGGCTTGGAATAGACTTCACAAGCCAGTTTGCAGTTCTTGAAGGCAAGAATATAGTTCTTATCTTCCATAGCACTTATAATATTCGCTAATAAGCGAATATCGTTCTTTATTTTAATTTTTTTCACCCCCTTTTAGTTATTAATGGTCTGTTAGGGTCAGACCGAATCGCTATGTTGGGACTTGCACCCAATTCCGACTAAAATAGCGAAAAAAATAAAGAAAAATGAAGAATTAATGAAATTCTTCATCTATTGTAAGTCCATTGTCTTCGTAGCAGTAGCCACAGAAGTCCAGACCACAGTTTATTTCGCAGTTGCACTTCTTATGGGTATCAGTTTCAACAACTGCATCCATTTCTGCTTTGGTTTTTGCATTAAAGCAATTTCCACCCTCATAGAGTGGAGTTTCGCTTTCTGATGCATTAATACAGAAATTCGGCAATTTTGCAACCCTTGAGAAGTTAAGATGGAACATCTTGGTATATGTAAATACTTTGATGTGCCTTGTACTCTCATCAGAAAGGAGCATTTCACAAACATCACACCACTTATCGAGAAGTGGTTGAGTTAAGTCTGACACTTCGTTTAAACGAAGAGCCAGTAACTCATTTCCTTTTGCTAATCTTGTGTTGGTAGCACAAGTTTTTATGGCTTCAAATAGCCAATTAGCATCGGCTATTTGCATAATTAAGCCTTGGAAGTGTTTGTTTCTTCTCACATCATTCCAAACGAAAGTACCCTTTAAGCCGTAGCAATCCATATCGCAAAGACCTAAAGCAAGTGCAGGACATTCCCAAGCATTTCCATTGGACATAGTCCAAGTGGAACATCTATCGTGTCCATCTTCGTTCTTGTGGGTGTATTTGTCGTTGAAACGAGTAAATACATCCATAGGCTTAATGCCGAGAGAATCAAAGAATTCTCCGACATTTTCTACAGTTTGTCCTATGGTTCTGTCCATCTCGGAGATGGCAAAACCTTTAGTTTCTCTATTCATATTATAGTATATGTCATTAGTAGTATATAAATGATTCGCTAAAATGAGGAAACAAGCAAAAAATTTATGAAAAATTTTCACATTAAAGTAAGAAATATATTACATCAATAAAAGAATGCTGAATTTGAGCCTAAACAACAACAGGATAAAAGCGATTTTTTGGTTGATTGTTTAGTTAAACAAATTAATTGCTTAAAGTCGCAAATAAACGATTAAATGAGCCTAAAATCGTGAAAAAAGAAAAATTTGGGCTTTTTTTTTGAAAATAAGCACGCAGAGGTGTTTTTTGTGGCGGGGCTTTGACTTGGTTCATTCAGTATGTGTGAAATTGCATAGTTGTCTTACATTTTGTGTCTTACAGGAAAAAATAATTATTGAATTGAGTTCCCAAGCTCAAACCAATCAAAAATTTCAGATTTAGAATAACAAATATCGCTTTTTTCGCAATATTCTACAAAACTACCATCTAATTGTACCGTTAAATACCATAATTGCCCAGTAGGAATATCCGCATCAATATCCGCCATAACTGCATAATTGCTTCCTTCATTAATCACATTATTACGATATTCCACATTCAACTTAGAACTTAACCCAAAAACAAACCAATAATGGTCAAAAAAGTCATTTCTCAAGTCACGAACAACCACGTCACCCCCAAAATGACGATAAGCATCCACAATTTCACCCCAATTCCAACAAATCAGATACGGAAGACACTTTCCGCCACCGCCAAAAAAATTAAGCCTGTTCGCAAGTGCATAATTGCTCAAATTCACCCTTCCAGAACTAACCACATCAAAAACCAACCACTCACCCCCATAATCAG
>JAZSQY010000031.1:0-5346 GCA_045538225.1 Clostridia bacterium
ATACTCATAATTTAATTCCCGCATTTTGCAAAGCGGTTAATGCCTCCCCTTTTAATAAATCTAACTTTAATGGTGTCATGGTGATGTAACCTTGTTTTAACCAATACAAATCACCTTTTTGCTCGTAAGCGTCCAACCCAAATTCCATTAACGGACTTTTTAACCAAGCGAACGTTGAACCGAACGGATTGACTTCAATTTCATATTCATTATCCAATAAACCATCGGTCAAAGGCACAGCCATCAGATTTTTGGGTTTTATCTTAGATGGGAAATTAACATTCAAAACACCATAATCCGGAATATTCTTTGCCAAAAATTCTAATTTGTTAGCCACGAATTTTACCACGCGGCGATAAGACTTTTCTTTCTTTTCGTTATCGACCGCCGCACTCAAAGCAATACTGCGAATGCCTTCAATTGCACCTTCCATAGCCGCAGATACCACACCGCTGGTATAAATCATATTACCGCGATTATTAACAGGGTCAATCCCGCTGATAATTAAATCCGGTTTGTTTAATAACAATTTATCCAAAGCCAAAGCCACGCAGTCACATGGTGTTCCATCAACCGACCAAATTTTAACGTTATCTAATACATACCATTGTTGCGCATGTAATGGCCGTTGGTCCACGGTGAGTGAATGTCCTGAACCAACTTGCTGGGTTAATGGCGCAACGATACAAACACGATGATGTTTACATAATTCTTTCGCCAAAGCGATAATTCCGGGATGGAAGCAACCAGCTTCATTTGTTAACAGGATTCTCATTTCGTAATCTCCTTTTGTAGTATTTCCAAACTGGTGATATCGGTACAGTTATAAGTTAATGGTGCCATAATAATGTAATTCTTTTTAAAGTAAGCCATCCCGGCGGTTGGTGCTTCGGCAGCGTCATCTGAACTTTTTCGTTCCACTAATTGAGCCCAGTAATATTTGTTACCTTTGCAATCTTCTTTTTCCAAATAACGTGTCATCTTGGTCAAGTTGTCCATGGAAGAAATACCAACACCTTGGAAATCCTCGTACTTTTTTACCATAGGAATGGTGATATTTAAGAAAGTATCTGTCGGTAATTTGGCTTTCGCAAACTTTTCCACATTTTTAGCAATAAATTGTGCGGCAGGTAATAAATCGGATTCTTTATGACCTCCCATTTGCATTGGAACACCCACAGCAATACATGGAACATTACTAAATGCGGCTTGCATCGCCATACCAATATTTGAAGAGCAGAAAACATCGGTACCTAAAGAGATACCATTACTAATTCCACAAATAACTAATTGCGGTTTACGGTGACGCATAATATTACCCAACATAATTGAAATCATGTCCGCTGGCGTTCCTTGAAATTTGTATGCCGGAATGCGCGTACCGTTTAAAGTATAATTTGAAATTTGCTTAAACTTAATCGGGAAACCGCTGTACGAAAAAGCATTGCCCTTTTGACGATTGGAACCTTCCAAAGAACAAACAGTAACCGAGTGTTTCTTTGCTAACTCGGCCGCCAGAACTTTCAACTCGGCAGATTCCAAATTTCTTACATTTGCAATTAGGATATTCATTAGTTGTATGATATACTTTTTTTAGATGAGAGTAAACAAATATCTTGCCTTGTGTGGATTAGGTAGTCGCCGTCATGTTGAAAGTTTAGTGACGGAAGGTCGCGTACGTTTAAATGGCGTAGTCATTACCGACTTAGCGACTTTAATTCCCGATGATGCTACGGTAACAGTCGATAACCGTCCGGTTAAACCAGCAGCCGATAAGGTCTATATTTTATTAAACAAACCGGCAGGTGTCGTATCCACAACTTACGACCCGCAAGGCCGCCCCACTGTTTTGGATGTTATTATGAATAATCCCAAACAATACAGTAAACTATTAAAATCTGTACGCTTATACCCTGTTGGTCGTTTGGATTATCATACTTGCGGTTTATTAATTCTCACCAATGATGGCGCACTAACTAAACAATTAACACATCCATCGACTCATGTGGATAAAATCTATCATGCAACTGTTAGTCGTCCCGTGACAAAAAGTGAACTGGAAACATTGTCGCAAGGTGTCAAAATTGACGGTGTAAAAACAGCACCGGCATCATTTACTTATTTAAAACATGACCGCACCCAAATTCAAGTTATCATTCACGAAGGACGCAACCGCCAAATTCGCAAGATGTTTGAAACTTTGGGCATTAAAGTAACGCACTTAATTCGCTTGCAAGAAGGTAAATTGAGTTTAGGGAACTTGCCCACAGGCGATTGGAAATTTATTCGTAAAAGCCAAATAATTTAACGGCGGAAAATGGCTTGGCGGAAAATTTCGGCAGGCAACATGGATAACGCCAACACTCCGGCAAAAATAATATAGCCAAAATCAATCGGCACAGTACGGAAAATTCCGCCGCCAAAAAAGATAATGAAAAACTGTGAAAGGACGATGCCCGCCATAATTATGACAAAGGCTTTATTTTTGAACAGACCACGCAACAAATTCAAACCATTTGCACGCGCATTAAACGCGTTACAAATATTCAAGAACATAAAGAAGGTAAAGAAGACAGTAACAAAGACATCATGGTTGCCAACAATCTTTTGAATGTAAGGCGACAACAAAAACCACATACATATCAAGCTGCCAAAGACACTACCCCAAATAATTTTGTGCCACATTGTTTTGGTGATTAAACTTTCGTCACGGCGTTTGGGTGGCTGCCGCATGTAAACGCGCGCAGGTTTTTCCCCACCAAAAGCTAACCCCGCCAACGTATCCATAACGAGATTAATCCACAACATCTGAATCACCGTAATCGGAGCCGCAATCCCAAACAACGGCGCCAAGATACAAATGACCATCGCAATAAAATTAATGGTTAACTTAAAGACCAAGAACTTGCGAATACTTTCAAACAAAGTACGACCAAAAGAAACGGCTTTGGTAATGGATTGAATGTTGTCATCCATAATCACAATGTCGCCCGCGGCTTTCGCGACTTCGGTGCCACTACCCATGGCGAACCCAAGTTCTGCACGTTTTAACGCGGGTGCATCATTCACACCGTCGCCCGTCATACCAACAACCAAATTCAAACTTTGGGCCACTTTCACCAAGCGTGTTTTATCTTGCGGATAAGCACGCGCCACTACACGCAACCGCGGCAATATTTTTGCTAATGCTTGATCGTCTAAACGGTTGAGCTCATCACTGGTAAGGACGAGTCCATCGGCATCCAAAATTCCAACTTCACGCGCGACCGCAACCGCAGTATCTTTGGCATCGCCAGTCACTAAAACTACTTGAATTTGTGCTGTATGCAAAGTCGCAATACTGGGTGCGGCTTCCTCACGGACAGCATCGCGAATAATAACAAAGCCCAACAAGATTTTACCCTGCGTCACACAAATCACGCGCATGGCCTGTTGACTGAATTGACTAACCTTTTGTAATAAGCGCATCCGTTGCAAATGTTCTAACTGACAACGCGGCAACAAAACTTCGGTCGCGCCCTTATAGTACGTGTCGCCTTGGCTGGTTGTGGTTGCCATGTACTTGGTCGCCGATGAAAAAGGTTCCACCATTTGTTTGGTGACACATGGCAGTTTTCCGTTAAGGAGTTCACTCCCGAAAGCCGCCAACACACGGTCCGTAATGTTACCACCAATAAAACCTTGTGCAGTGGCTTCGGCTTCGTTATTCACCACCAACGCCGTACCTAACAACTTGCCAAAGCCACCAAGCTGCGTACCAAAGTCTTGTGTTACATATTGTCCGTTAGGCAGCAATACGCCACAAACACTCAATTTGCCCTGCGTAATCGTACCAGTTTTATCCGTAAACAAAATGTTCAAGCTACCGGCTGTTTCCACCGCACTTAATTTTCGCACTAATAAATTATCTTTCATCATCGCGCGCATATTGGATGACAAAACAACGGTAATCATCATGGGCAACCCATCCGGCACGGCCATGACGACAACAGACACCACCAAAGTTATCGCCGCCAAAATTTCGCTAAAAGTTATCCCCCCGCCACTCACACTAATCAAGAAAGTGACGGCAGCAATGGCGGCACCGATATAACCAATTGCGGAAACCAAGTTTGCTAATTTGGTTAGTTTAACTTTCAAGGGACTGGTCGGCGCGGATTCGGTTAAACCTTTGGCAATTTCACCATAAGCCGTTTGATCACCAACTGCGGTCACACGCATGATACCGCTCCCGCCGGTCACAACAGTTCCCGAAAACAACTGTCCCGGTGATAAAAAATCAACTTTGTCCGCGACTGCACCAAGTCCGGCGTGTTTGTGACATTCTAAACTTTCGCCGTTTAAGATACTTTGGTCCACACTTAAGGTGCCATCAATCAAAATGCCATCGGCGGGAATTTTATCACCACTGCCCAATAAAACCAAGTCGCCAACCACAATTTCGGTGGCCGCCACCAACAGCGTCTTGCCATCGCGCTTGACACGCGACTGGATTTTACCCGACATACTTTCCAACTTCTTAAATGCGGATTCACTGCCCATTTCGCTTAAGGTACTGACCATGACCGCGATGCAAATCGACATGACAATACCAAACGTTTCCAAAAAATTATGGGTGTAAAACAAACACGCAATGTTAATTCCCGTGACAATCATCAAGATGCGCATAATCGGATCACCCAAATTACCCACGAAGATTTGCCAAAAGCTGCGCTTGCGTGGCGGCGTTAAAAGATTGGCTCCGTATTGTTGTCGTGCCTTTGCCACCTGGCTTTGCGTCAATCCGTGAAAGTCCTGCATTGCCTATATATATAAAGCCACAATAAAAAATTTGCTTGCAATTCACAAGCAAATTTCAATTTCCAATCAGCGGTGTTGCCTTTATTCGAAAATTTGGCGAATATCGTTGCTGGTTTCAATGCGAATGGTGGAACGCGAAACCGGACCATACATAAAGAAGCATTGCCCACGCGGTGCCGCCACAATGGTTTCTTGTTCGCTTTTGTTAATTCCACCCGCGTTTTTGTACAAGGTCACCAAGTCGGTCATATCATTCGGCGCTAACGAGAAAATCAAGCTGTATTGCGAAGCGTTAATAATCGCAGCCGACTTTTTCGCGATGGCGGGCGAACCCACAAAGTCTTTAATATTTTGGGTAATAACGATTTGCATACCGTCGTACTTACGAATACGCTTTGCCATTTGGAACATAAAGTCCAAAGCAATCGGACGTTGTTCATCAATGAAAACGTGCGCTTCATCGACAACGACAATAATCTTACGTTTCGTATGATACTTGTTGTTAAAGTCACGGTTCTTGATAACTTCACCTTCCAAATATTTGAA
>JAZSQY010000032.1:0-4792 GCA_045538225.1 Clostridia bacterium
CATTCAACAGCACACGACGACTGGCCGTCTTGGGCAAACCACCAACTGTAATTGTGAAGTAAGCAGATGATTCCGGTTTATCCACGATGCGGAATCCGTTATCTGTTGTTTCATCTTTAACAAGTTCAATTTCCAAATCAATCTTTGGTTTATCTACTGTTACGGTAACATTGCCATAAACATCTTGCTGGCGATCCGAATTTTTAAAAGCAAAAATAACACCGAAAACTGCAGCAACGGCAATAATACTAACGATCAATAAACTGGCAAGACTGCGTTTTTTCAAGTGTTTCCCCCAATGTTTTTCTTCTATCCTAGTATGCCTAAATTATATTTTTTATATGACTAACCGTCAAGCAAAAAACAACCTACTCAAGATAAACACTTTGCTTGCAGTAAACAGTTAAAGCCCCCGAAAGAAATCCTAGATATTCTGGAACAATAATTTTATTTGCTTTAGCGTTCTTGCTTAAATCCTCTTCAATCGACATATTTTTATCGTCGTAACCGTACTTACTACTGCTGTTCGCTGAACTAGCTCCATATACATACATATTAAAACTATTACATTTTTCACTGTTTAATTTCAAATTAACATTACCCCAGTCATGGTGTCCACTCATATAGCCGCCAACCTTGATAACATTTTCCGAACCAACAACTTGATGAAAGTGTGCCGTAACGTTGGCCGCCCCTGCCCCATTTTCCCAGTCACGTATCTCTATATCAACTAAACCATTAATTCCTTCAACATTTATATCCCCATCATAGCCACGAATTGTAACATTACTTTTTTCGGCACTTCTTTTAAAATGCACATTAATCTTACCACCATGCTCTTCCGAACTTTTAACATAAACATCGCCGACAACATTAACCAAATTAATACTACCTATACCATTATTATTAATTGTAACCGCCCCATTAACACCATCACAATCGATATTCCCATTGCCATAATTAGTCACAGTTAGCGGACCAACCACGTTATTAGCCTTTATAGAAGCGGTTACATTACGTTTATCTTCGTAACCTGCCGTGAATTTTACACCACCACTAAGGACTTCGTTGACATCCAAATTTCCCGTATCCGTCAACATTTCAACCCCGTTTTCTACCGATCCAACATTGATGTTTGCATTCGAAGTAATTTTTAAGCTTTTTGCTTGAGTTAAAGTTAGACTACCGTTTGGACTAATCACTTCGACATCGCCTGCTGTATCACCTCAAAATTTATTATTCTTTCCATTAATTTTTAGTGTCCCGGTAATTTCCGTATTAAAAATTTGTTCGCCATCCGAACCATCGACAATCACATCACTCGTAACTTTGGCTTGGCAATTTAATTTAACTTTATTCCCTTGAATATCAAGTGTTTTAACGCTGGCGTTTTGAGCCGCAAGTATATTAACACTGGCAGCACTTTCGACAACCAAACTCCTGATTTTTAAGGCATCGGATGAACCTGCCGAATTATCAACATAAGAAAAATTTACATTGCTGTATTGATTCTGCAAAACAAAGTCATGCACAAAGCTATCATTAGGGGAACGATGTGGCAAGTTTATATAAACAGTTGTCGGCTTATCATTGAATACAACCCCTGAAGGCTCTAAAACCTTGATGCGGTAATATGGTAAATTATTATAGGTTGTTTCTGTCCATTGAATTAAGGTACGGCTCAAGCTGTTAAATGCAATACCTGTGGCAGATTCATTCACAACAATTGTACCTTCACCTTGATAACCTTTATTCGACATTTTGACTTCAATTTGTGTACCTGTACTTTCAAGAATAAAACGGCCTTGCGCAAATGCTTCGGTTAAAGCATCATCACGATATATAATTTGCGTATCACGTTCATTAACAGCTTTCGCACCAAAGATTGTCATGTCCGGAAATACAAATAACATTCCAGTCAAGGCACCCAAAGTCACAGCACCAGCTAACAAAACCAATCCAATGATTGCCACAAAACTCATTAAATCTTTTTTCACATTTTTATTTTAACGTTTCTCTTTAAAAAAAGCCACTAAAATGTTTTGTGCCTCTTTACTCGGCAACAATTCAACCGGAGTTTGCCAATTTAAATTGGTGGTCGATTTTACCCCATAATAAACCTTCTTTAATCGTGCGTTGAGAATAGCCCCCATACACATCTGACACGGCTCCAAAGTTACATACATTTCACAATCACTTAACCGCCAAGATTTCATCTTACGACAAGCACGGTTTAACGCCACGATTTCCGCATGCCACAAGCAATTACGCTTACGCTCACGCTGGTTATACCCTTTTGCAATTATTTTCCCGTCCTTAACAATAACACACCCTATCGGAACTTCACCACGACGCTCTGCAATTTGTGCTTGCTTTACAGCCTCCTGCATAAAACACATTTACCATATCCCCCAAACAAATGATAACATCGTCAAAGCAAAACCCATAAAACAAATAACAATTAACAACGCCTTTTCGACCGGTCGTGCCGTCTTTGGACGATCAAATGTTTCTATGTAAGCCGCGGTCGCTTTCCATGTTGGCAACCCTCGTATGACACGTGGTAAAACTTCCTTTACCCTTTCAAAATCTTCGGTCGTAAATTGGTTTTGGGAAGCCAAATAACGCACTGCGTAACGGTCTAAATTACGGTTAAATTTATCACGAGCCATATGTCGCATAATTTCTCCAATTATTATAAAGACCACAAGTAACGTCACAATTAACGTTAAACTGTTACTAAAAAGATAGGAGAATAAATCGGCCCCAAACAAGTTTAATTCTTCGGCATAACTCATGTATGTTGCCAACGCATTATTTGTGAAGTGAACAATGATACTGCCCCATAATGATCCCGACGATAAAGCCGTTACCGCCATAAACCAACCCAGGATTGACGCATAAAAGAATTGTCCAACGTTCATATGCATAAAGCCGAATAATATACTGCTGCACAAAATTGCTTTTTTAACACCCATTTGGGATATCATGCCATTTAATAAAACTCCACGATGTAAAAACTCTTCACATATTCCCGGTAATACGGCGGATAAAATTATCGAAATAATTAACCCATTATAACCTTCAAAAGCATTTTCATTTGAAGTAAATTGGTATCCCAAAGATCGCAATAAAGTTGCAAATAAACTGGCTATGAAAATATTTAAAATGTATAAACAAATCCCCAGTGCAAAACACAAACATATGTTCTTAAAAGAAATTTTATGCCAGCCAACCTCATTACAAACCTGTCCGAATGAAATTGGCTCTTTGCGTTTTTTTTGTCCCAAGATTAACATTACAAGCGGAATCGCAAACATGATTACAATTTGCGGCAAGACACTACCTACGACTTCTGCCCCCTGGTCGGATAAGCCGCTAAAACATCCTAACGTTGCCAAAATATTTACTAACATCAGCAACACAACGACCGTTGTATAAATAATTAAAGTTGGTAAATAACGGTTACTTTTCATATTTCGGAATCCCTTTTTTAATTAAGAAAATCACTGCCACAGTCGTAACAGCAGCCAAACTAATTGAAAGAGTTATATTCAATGCACTTAACGCAAAGATGCTATCACCGGCACCTGTTATATATGTATATGTGATGATAAAGGCATTATTAATAAAATGAATTAAGACCGTCCAACCAATTTGTCGTGTCTTCATAAAAATCCAAGCTAACCAAATCCCCATTAATAATTGATAAGCAACTTGTGACCATGACCAATGATAAAGCATAAAAATAATAGCACTAATCACAATAATATACCAATCCGCCAATTTTATTGCTTTTAACAATTTGCAAGCTAACAAGCGGAAAACCAACTCCTCGAAAATTGGGAAAATAATTGCGGAAATAAAAAAGGCATTCCAAAATCCGTTGACGTATAAACTATCGGTCGTAAGACGTGTCTCCCAACCCAAACGATAAAAAATTTCTGAACAAAAATTTTGAAACATTAAATAGCCGAACAAACAGATAAAAGCAATTGTGACGCAACAAAGAAAAATACGTAAATTACTCTTAACTTTTAACATATTTTCTAGTATATTATTAAAATGCTAAAAATCCAAACATTAAGTAGCGGTAGCGCTGGTAATATTACATATGTTGGTAGCTCCACTACCCATATTTTGGTTGACGCCGGTTTACCTTTGTCGATGATTTTAAAACTAATGAACCAAGCTAATATCGACCCACACAGTATCAATGCGATTGTAATCACACATGAACACAGCGACCACTTAAAAGGTGTTGCCGATTTTGTAACCCATTACAATATCCCAATCTATTGTCACCAACAAAGCGCCAAAATTTTAAAACGCAGTTTAAAATTACCACCACATCATTTTATCGAAACCGAACATACTTTTAAAATTGGCGACATTACAGTTAATGGTTTTACAGTTCCCCACGACAGCCAATTTTGTCTTGGCTATACTTTCCAATGCGATAATGCCACTGTGGGCATTGCAACAGATATCGGACAAATGACGGACACTATTTTAAGCAACCTTGCTGCGTGTCAAATAGTTGTCCTGGAAAGTAATCATGATATCCAAAAGCTTACTGCTAATCCCAAATATCCCGACTGGTTGAAACGACGCATTCTTGGGAATCGTGGCCATTTATCTAACTTGGATTGCGGTCGCGCAATCGCCAAACTTTATCAAGCCAACGTATCACAAGTCATCTTGGCCCACCTTAGCGAAAAAAATAATACTCCTACCCTGGCATACCAAACGGTGAAACAATACTTACAAACGCAAAATATTATTGAAGGTA
>JAZSQY010000030.1:0-6758 GCA_045538225.1 Clostridia bacterium
TGTTTTAATTAGCGGAGTTAATGCATACGGTATTTTTAAGAGTGAAGCCGGTGTCCATCGTTTAGTTCGTATTAGTCCATTTGATGCAAATAAACGCCGTCACACCAGTTTTGTTGCGGTGGAAGTTATTCCCCAAATTGAAAAGACCGAATATAAAGTCGATGAAAAAGATTTGCGTATTGATGTTTATCGTGCGTCTGGCGCTGGTGGTCAACATATTAATAAAACTGAAAGTGCTGTTCGTATTACACATATTCCGACTGGGATTGTTTGTACTTGCCAAAATGGTCGTAGCCAAATTCAAAACCGTCAAACCTGTATGCAAAATCTTTTATCAAAATTGGAATATATCCACTTTGAAAACGAACGTCGCAAGTTGAAAAATTTGCAACCTGTTCAAATGAAAATTGAATGGGGTAGCCAAATTCGTAGTTATGTTTTTTGTCCTTATACAATGGTTAAAGATCATCGTACCGGGGCGGAAACATCTAATGTGGAAAAAGTCATGGACGGAGATTTGAAGCTTTTTTCCGATGCTTTCTTATTACAAAACACAGAGGAAAATCGATAAGATGTTAACCTTGGGGATAGAAACTTCTTGTGATGAAACCAGTGTTGCTGTTGTTGACGACCAATTCAAGATTTTGTCGAATGTGATTATTTCACAAATTGATATTCACAAAGCTTTTGGTGGAGTTGTCCCAGAAATCGCGGCGCGAAACCACATTGAAAATATTTTGCCTGTTTTAGATGAAGCTTTAAAGCAAGCAAATATCTCAATTGAACAAATTGATCAGGTGGCGGCTACAACAGAGCCAGGATTGCCGGGAGCTGTGATGGTCGGGCGCGTTTTTGGCAAAAGTTTGGCTAATGCCTTACATATTCCATTTTTGTCGATTAATCATCTGCATGGTCATATGTCAAGTTTGCGTTTGTCAAATCCTGATATTAAACCACCTTTCTTGTGCCTGCTAGTTTCTGGGGGACACACAATTTTATATCAAGTAAACGTTAACTGGGAAACCCAAATTTTGTGTACAACGGCAGATGATGCCGTGGGTGAAGCTTTTGATAAGGTTGCACGTGTTTTAGGGTTGAAATATCCAGGAGGCCCCAAGGTAGCGCAAGTCGCCGATATGTCTTTGTCTTTTACACCAATTTTAAATAAATTTCCAAAAGAATGTTTTTCGTATTCTGGATTAAAAACCGCAGTTCTTAATTTGATTAACCGTGAAAAACAAAAAGGAAACGATATAAATATGCCGCAGCTTTGTGCCAATTTTCAATATTGTGCAATTAATCAATTACTAAACAAAACAAGAGAATTTCTTTTAGAAACAAAAATTAAAACTTTAGGGATTTGTGGTGGTGTCTCCGCTAATCAATATCTGCGGGACGAATTCACAAAAATGTGTAACGAATTAGAAGTTAAATTGTTTTTACCTAATCCAAATTTGTGTGGTGACAATGCTGCCATGATTGCTGCTGCTGGCTTGCTAAATATAAAATAATTGTCAATTTAATAAATTTATTTTATAGTGTTTTGGGGGACTATGGAAAATAAAATTTATGAAGGTTATAAAAAAACTTCAACCAGTAAAAGAACGACAACTAAGTCTAGTGTAGCTAGTTCTACTGTGTCAGGCGAAGCTAAAACCCCGAGCGCGCGTACTACCAGAAAATCAACATCTTCCAAACCGCGCATAGCATTATTTATTGATGTAGACAATGTCGGTGCCACCCGCGAAAATTTATTAGAAATCTTGTTCTACGTAAACGGAAAATATCAAATTGAACAATGTCGTTTGTATGGTTTCAGTGATGAAACCTTACCCGGCATTAGTGAAATTGCTACCGAATATAATATGACTACCATCGGCAAAATGAAATTCAAACAAGCTGGTACTAACTGTTTGGATTCGCGTTTATTGGTAGATGTTTATGAATGTGCCGAAAATAATCGTCAAAAAATTGACATGATTTTTGTATGGTGTTATCCATGTGACCTGGCAGAACTTTTTGAAAAAATAAGAGATTTAGGTATTAATACGGCGACAATTGAACACGAAGCATTTGATTGTAAAAATAAATTTGTCTCGCAAACTTTTAAACTATATTCTCCATACGACTTTTCGTTAGATCAATCAAGTTATGGTAAAGTTCGTAATAATCCATCGAATATAACACCTAACGAAAACATTGAAAAGAATGTTTCTGTATTACCTGCAGATAATAAGCCTCAATCTGAAACATCGGAAACTGTCAGTGAATCACGTACGTCAATTTTTGACGAAGGTGCCGTACCCCCGGTATTGCCGCGCCGTACAATCTTGGAACGTTCTAACCCCAATGCACCTAAACCAGAGCCAGTTAAAGAAGAACAGCCTGAAGTTATAGAATCTGAGGAATCAAGTTCTTTAGTTGAAGATATTGCTCGAAAATTAAATTTAACTGTTCCATCCAAAGAAGAACTTGATATGGAAACAGAAAGAATGGAACGAGAACTGGATGAAGAAGAGAGCAATAAAAATTATTTCATTCAAGAACTATTAAATAAAACTGGACTTTCTGACTTTATTGAAGGTAAAAAAACTGATAAATATGAAGACACAATTGGTGATTTGTGATATAATGTTGTATTATGCGTAAGATTACATATCAAGAATTGCGAAAAATGTGGTTTGACTTTTATCTATCACACGAACACCAAATCATACCGTCATGGTCTTTGGTTCCTGAAAATGATGGCAGTGTATTATTTGCCACTGCGGGAATGCAACCGTTAGTTCCTTTTTTGTTAGGTGAAAAGCACCCAGCAGGTAAACGATTATGCAATATCCAAAAATGTGTACGTACCGGCGATATTGACGAAGTGGGCGACAATAGTCACTTAACTTTTTTTGAAATGATGGGAAATTGGTCCTTGGGCGATTATTTCAAAAAAGAAAAAGTAGCTTGGTCATATGATTTTTTAACAAATTCCAAATATTTAGGATTAGATAAAAACCGTATAGCGGTAACTGCGTTTGCCGGTGACGAAGTAGCACCACGTGATACCGAAGTTGTGGAATATTGGAAACAAGTAGGCATTCCCGAAGAACGAATTTTTTTCTTGCCAAAAAGTGAAAACTGGTGGCAGCTTGCTACGGGTACTGGCCCTTGTGGTCCAGACAGTGAAATGTTCTTCGATACTGGTAAGCCAGCATGTTCTGCGGAATGTAATCCCAGTTGTGATTGTGGTAAATATGTCGAAATTGGAAACGACGTTTATATGCAATATGTGATTCATCAAAAAGACGGCGAAGCTGTTCCGGCTAAACAACGCAATGTGGATACTGGTATGGGGTTAGAGCGTTTGCTTTGTTTTGTCAATGGATATCAAACCGTTTATGAAAGTGAAATCTTTGCTCCCGCAATCCAAATCGTTGCCGAGGACTGTAAAAAATCCTATAACGAAAACTTGAAAGCTTTCCGTGTTTTGGTAGAACATACGCGTGCAGCGACAATGATTTTAAGTGATGGTGTTTTGCCTTCACCAACCGGACAAGGATATGTACTACGTCGTTTAATTCGTCGTGCGGTTCGTATGGCAAACCAACTGGAATGTTCGCGTGATGTTTATGCAAAAATAATTCAATTTTACCGCGAATTTTTCCAAGGCATTTATCAAATTGATGAAAGTGTTACTAAAAACTATTTAGATGAAGTTGATAAATTTTCTAAAACCATCGAGCAAGGTATTCGTGAATTTAATAAAATCTTACCTTACTTAAAAGATAAAACTTTGTCGGGTAAAACCGCATTCCGTTTGTATGAAACTTATGGTTTTCCAATTGAGTTAACCCAAGAATTAGCAACAGAACATGGTTTAACAGTCAATATGGAAGAGTTTGAAACTGCAAAAACAAAACACAGTGAATTAAGTCATACGGCTTCGGCGGGAACGTTCAAAGGTGGATTGGCGGATACCAGTGAAGAAACTGCCTATCTACACACGGCAACCCACTTATTGCTGTCTGGATTGAAAAAATTGTTAGGTAATCACGTGACACAAAAAGGAAGTAACATTACTCCCGAACGTTTGCGCTTTGACTTTAATTGCGATCATAAATTAACCGCAGAAGAAATTACATTCTTGGAAAAATTTGTTAATGATGCTATTCAACGACAAATTCCAGTTATATTTAAGGAGATGTCATTGACCGAAGCTCGTGAAATTGGCGCAGAGGGTTCGTTTGCAAATAAATATGGTGAACGTGTTAAAGTTTATAGTATTGGTGATGTATCGATAGAAATATGTGGTGGTCCACATGCTAAGAATACAGCTGATCTGGTAAGTTTTAAGATTATTAAAGAAGAAAGTAGCAGTGCGGGTATACGTCGTATCAAGGCCGTTATAAAAAAAATAATTGTATAAAAATCTGCAGTCTACACAAAATACTCTTAGTTCGAAAGAAAAACATTCGAGCTAAGGAGGTGGACAATGGCAAAAGCAGCTAAAAATTGTAAAACTGGACGTTGTAAAAAATCAAGTTCGACAAAGGCTGAATAATAGCTAAAAGCCACACATAACAAATCGCGACATCGAAATCTTCATGTCGCTTTTTGTTGTGTACATTTTGTCGTAATTTGTCGAACGATTTAATTAGACAATTAATTACACTTTTTTTATGCTGGAATATAACTTCGAAAAACAAAAGTGATTTAAATATTTTTTTTGGGGGGGAAAATGAGTTCAAAGGGTTCTGAATTAAGAATGATGGCACGTATGGCCATTAAAAGATTATCTTCTGGTTTTTGGCAGGAAGAAAAAATGCGTCGCAAAACTACTTTAACTATTTTAAAAAAACAAGGCGCGGATACGGGTGCCGCCAAAAAATTTTTAGTAGATCACACCAAACAACAATTAGCTGCAGTTATTAATCC
Source organism: Clostridia bacterium (assembly GCA_045538225.1). Classification (GTDB taxonomy): domain Bacteria; phylum Bacillota; class Clostridia; order Christensenellales; family UBA1242; genus RGIG8050. Next base: position 4,927 of record JAZSQY010000030.1, read on the forward strand.
AGCCGAAGAAATTGAATATGCACGCATTAAATCAATTTTTATGGCTGGGAATGGTGAGAATGCTTTGGCATCTTTAATGGACCGAGAGTTAATGAAAACTATGGACGATGGTACACGCCAGCGCTACATTTTTGGGTTAAGTAGTAAGTTGCAAGAATATCGCGAACGTTATGAAAAAGAGCAACAGTTTAATTGTCAAACCATGTCAATGTAGTATAATGGTGTCATGGCTTTAACGACGACCCAATCTGAAATTGTCAATGCACCTTTAGGTGCAATGTTGGTTACCGCCGGAGCAGGGTCTGGCAAAACTCGTGTTTTGACCAGTCGTTTGTTACATTTGTTACAAAGCGGTATTCCCGAAAAATCTATAATAGCGTTAACTTTTACGAATAAAGCCGGAAATGAAATGCGCGAACGTGTCGAAAAAATGTTAGGTCGTCCATTTAATACTTTTATTGGAACTTTTCATAGTTTTTGTGTTCGTTTATTGCGCAAACACAGTGGTAAACCAAATTTTTCAATCTATGCAACCGCTGATACAAATAAAGTTTTAAAAGAAATTATAAAAGAACTTTATCACGAAGTTGATAGTGAATTATACAAAGCTGCGGTAAGTGGTCTCTCTAATTGGAAAAATAAAGGTATTGTTGAATTTACTTCCTTTCATGATCCTTTGGTAAAAATTTTTAATGCTTATCGTGAACAGTTGCGTAAAAATAACGCCTACGATTTTGATGACTTACTTTTAGAAACTTTAGAATTATTGAAGAATAATACAGAGGTTTGTGATAAATTAAAAGCTTATTTTCAATATATCTTGGTTGATGAGTTCCAAGATACCAATGAAATCCAATATGAAATCGTTTCTATCTTGGCGCAAAAACATCGTAATATTATGGTCGTTGGCGACGAAGATCAATGTATTTATTCTTGGCGTGGTGCTAGTGTTGAAAATATTAACCGTTTCCGAGTCGATTTTCCTGAAGCACGAATTTATCGTTTGGAAGAAAACTTTCGTAGTGCGGGAAACATTGTCAAATTGGCCAGTGATTTAGTTGCTAAAAACAATAACCGCATTGATAAAAAGCTATTCAGTAATATAAATGATGGTTTAATTAATTACGAAGATTATTATGATGATAAGCAAGAAGCACAAGGAATCATCAGTCATATTTTGGAACGAAGACGTAATGGCGGGTCTTGGTCTGATTCCGCGATCCTGATGCGTATCAACGCTTTATCTCGCCGCTTTGAAGAAGCTTTGCGTATGTATAATATCCCATATGTTGTTTGGGGCGGTTTTAAATTCTATGAACGTGCTGAAGTCAAAATAGTCTTGGATTATTTAAGATTATTGGTAAATCCAAATGACGAAGTTGCGTTATTTAACGTTATTAATTTCCCTAAACGTGGGATAGGTGACGCTTGCCATGCGAAAATCAAATCGTACGCACGTGAACACAATTTAACAGCTTATCAGGTTGTGGAACAAATTGATTCATATGATACAGGAATCCCATCAAAAACAATTAAGTCAATTCAAATTTTTGTCAACATTGTTCATAAATTACAAGATTTATTGAAACAAGGTTTAATTGCTCTGGCCGATGATTTGGTTGACGTAACAGGTTTGCAAACTCACTACGAAAATGAAAAAGATGACAGTGAAAGTCGTTTGGAAAATATTTACCAATTGTGTGGGTCGATTCGTGAATATGCTTCCGCTAATCCAATTGCGGATTTAAGTAGCTATTTGCAGAGTGTAACTCTAGCAGGTGGAGAAGACCCAAATGTAACCGATCACGTGGTAATTTCAAAGTCGGAGGCCA
>JAZSQY010000067.1:0-4608 GCA_045538225.1 Clostridia bacterium
ACCGAAAATTACGGTTAACGAAAGTACCGGTGCGAAAAGTGCACGCTTTATTATTGAACCTTTAGAACGTGGTTATGGAACTACTTTAGGTAACATGATCCGTCGTGTTTCACTGGGAAATTTGCCTGGTACAGCGGTTACTGCTATTCGTATTAACGGCGTTAATAATGAGTTTTCAACAGTAAAAGGTGTGGTTGAAGATGTTACCGACATCGTATTAAATGTTAAAAGCTTGATTTTGAAAGCTTTGACAGATGATTTAAGTTACACAACAACCATGCGTATAAATAAAAAAACTGCTGGTCCGATTTATGCAAAAGATATTGAACATGATAGTTTGGTTGAAATTTGCAATCCAGATTTAGTAATTGCTACATTGGATAGTGATACAGAATTTAAAATGGAATTGTCTGTTGCGCGTGGTCGTGGTTATGTTGTAGCCAAAGACCAAAAAGGTGCACATGATACAATTGGTTACATTGCAGTTGATAGTCTTTATAGCCCTGTTGTTAAATGCAATTATTTCGTTGAACCGAGCCGTGTCGGTGGTGACATGAACTATGATAAATTGACAGTTGAATTAACCACCAACGGTAGTGTTGAAGCCAAGGAAGTTGTGGCTTTAGCGGCTAAATTAATTCAAGACCATTTAACCTTATTAATTGGTATGGTCGAAAGTATGGCTGGACACAATACATTTGTGGAAAGCAAAGAAGAAACGGTTGAAAAGATTTTTGAAACCAGCATCGAAGATTTGGAACTTTCACCACGTAGTGCAAACTGCTTGAATCGTGCTAATATCAAAACTATTCGCGATTTAATCAGCAAAAGCAAAGATGATATGTTGCGCGTACGTAACTTGGGTTCAAAGAGTCTTGATGAAATTATTTCTAAATTGGCAAGTCTTGGCTTGTCATTGCGATCAGAAGAGGAGGGGAACTTTTAATGAAACCAGCAAAATTAGGACGCGAAACTTCGCAACATATGGCTATTTTGCGTAACCAAGTCTCGACTTTGTTTTGGACGGGACGTGTTTCAACAACATATGCACGTGCAAAAGCAACAGGGGCTTTGGCTGAAAAGTATTTGACTTTAGCTATAAATTCTTATGCTGACACAGTAACAGTTGAAAAAGAATTTACCGATAAAAAAGGTGTTAAGAGCAAACGTAAAGTTTTAATTGACGGACCAAAAAAATTGGCTGCTCGTCGTAAATTAATGGCTTCACTTTATGATTTTCAAGAAATCCGTAGTAAGGATGAAAGCAAAAAGAGCTTTGAAAAACGTACTCAACATATTAACCACCCAATTATCGAAAAAATTTTTAATGAATTGGCACCAAAGTACGCAAAACGTATTAAGGAAACTGGTTCAGCAGGTGGTTACACTCGCGTGTTGAAAACAGGTATTCGTAAAGGCGACGATGCGATGACGGCGATTGTTGAATTGGTTTAATTTAACCAACTTCATCAATTCTTACTTCACCGCATAGGACATCATTGTATGAATATGAAAGACATGGAATTCGTTCTGTGTCTTTTTTGTTTGTTTTTAATCTTACGATAAATACACTAGGGAAAGTGTTCTCAATGGTACCTGCATATTTTGAGACGCGTTTTCGACCTCTGCAAACCGACATATTAATATCTTTTCCAAGCATAGCGTGGATTTTAGCTTTGATGGCTTCAATTGATTGTGTTTTTTTTCGCATACTTTTATTATTGCCCAAATATATTTTTACTAGAGGGGGAATTTTATGGAAGTTTTGATGGAAGATTTAGTGGAAAAAGAATTAATCGCGTTGGATAATGTTCAGATTAAAAATGAGCAGAAGGTCAACGTTCCGTCGGCTGCAAAGAAAATCATGAGTGTAACTTGTCAAATGATGAACCAAAAAATAGAGATTAATCAAAATGAAGTTTTGTTAACGGGTAACTTAATTACGCGCTTAATTTTTATTAATGAATTTGACAAATATGATAGCGAAGACATGTCGGAAACTTTTGAAAAGAAAGTAACCGTAAAAGTAAATAATAATGTGAGTGACCTTTTTGCTCGCGCTGGATTAATAAAAAGTGAGTGGAAAATTACTGACGATAAAATCAATATAGATAATTTGTTATCGGTCAATATCTTTGGTGTAAAATCTCGCCAAATGCAAGTTGTTGGCAATATAACTGGTGATGTTGAAGTACAAAAAACTGAACAGAAAGTTTTAACTTTTCACTCACATTTAAACGAAAAATTTGAAATTTCTGAAAACATAAAACTTGATGATGTATGTGAAGGAGTTTTAGGAATTGATATTAGTCCTAACTTAAAAGATGTAATAGCGACTGCTGAAAAAATTAATTTGAAAGGTGTCATAAGGGTCAATATTTTGTGTGTTAAAACAGTCGATGGCAGCAGTGTTCCCTACAATATGGAACATGATATTGATTTTGCAAAAAGTATGATGGTAAATGGGTTAACAGATGAAGATTTGGCGTGTGGTATTGTGAATACAAATAATGTAAAAATGCACATCGAAAATACTAATGACGGGGCAGTATTGGCTTTAACATGTGACATTGACTTTGATGGTAGAGCTTATTGTAACCGCAAGTTTAATATGGTTACTGATGCTATTTCATTCAAAAAAGAGTTGTCGCTACAAACCACCCAGCTTAATTGTATGGAAATATTGCCACAGGTAAACACAACTGTTGATATTGAAAACAATTTAAGCATGGCACCAAATACGGCGTATATATCGCATGTTGTTGCCGTAGATGGAGTACGTGTAAATAATCTGCAAGTACAAGTATCCGATAATAAAGCATTATTAGAAGGCGTATTATCAATTAATTTATTGTTAGAAAATGAAGAACATTTGGTTACAGGAGAACATTTTGACGTGCCTTTCCAAACTCAGGTTCGCATGGATAATTTGGATCGTGAATACGCTGTAGATGCTTCTGTTGTGCCTTTGGTTGTTAATGTGAAAGCGCGACGTGGAACTGAATTATTGGTTGATGCACGGTTGGGCGTAACCGTGCATGCCGAAACCAAAAAAACTTTAACGGTTGTAAATAGTTTGATTGAAGGGCAAGAAAAAAAAGATGATGGCAGCGCAATCCGGATTTATATAATTGGAGAAAAAGAAAATTTATGGGATTTGGCAAAACGAACTAATTTAAGTTGCGAAGCATTATTGCAGCAAAATCCAAATTTGGAAAATGGTTGTGTTCCTGGTGAAAGGATTGTTGTTTATCGTCATGAAAATGTAAATTTATAATTTCATATTTAATACATTGTAAAGCAGGTAAATCGTTTGACTTAGACTAATTAAGTCGCGATAACTTGCTTTTTTTTATTGTTTCATAGTGCTACAGTGCTACATATATAGATAAAATTTCCAGATAAAAATTTCGTGTAATATTGACAAATACTGCCAATTTTGCTAATATTGTAACTAATAATAAATTAGCAAAAATTTAATAATGATAAATAAGGGGAAAGGGAAATGAAAAATTTATTTTTAAGTTTATCTTGGTTTAACGAAGATGGTACGCCGGGTGCTTATTTATGGGCAGCTTTGACTTTGGTAGCTATTGTCGTTTTTTCGACTATTATTTTTATGATTTATCGCTTGTACGGTCGTTCACGTACCAAAACAGATTTAAATTCTTCAAGTACTGTTGAGGCTGTAGTTCAACCTGTTGTAGAGCCGGTTGAATTTGAAAAGCGTGATGATCATGCTCTAGAACTTTATGATCCGGAAAAAGCAAGAATTGAAGCGGAAGAAATAGAACGTGCTCAAGCAGAGAAACAACGTCAAGAAGAAGAACGTTTACAAGCGTTGATGTTGGAAGAAGAACGTAAACGTAAAGAATTAGAGGCAAAAGAACGCGAGTTTGAAGAAAAGCGCCAACGTGAAGAAGAGGCTCGTTTAGAACGTGAACGTGAAATCGAAGCAAGACTTGCAGAGAAGGAACGCTTAATGGAAGAACAGTTTGAAGCTGAAAAAGAATCTGCGAAAGCAGGAAATCAAAACAATAAAAATGACAATAATTTCTTCTTTAGTGATGAAGAAGATGAAGATGCTTTTAGCTTTGGTGATGAAGCGGATGCAAACATTGATTCTGATAAGGATGCCGTTGATTTTTGGAATCAAGCTAAGAACTTTAATGAAGAAAAAGAAGAACAAGCTATAATAACTCCAGTGGTTGGCCAACCTGTATCAGCAACTGAAAATACTGTTCCAGCAACGGATCCGCGTTTGGAAAAATTAATGGAAGAATTGGAAAATCAAAAACAAGCGGAAGAAGAACGTTTTGCAAAATTGATGGCAGAATTAGAACAACAAAAACAAGAAACAGCCCGACTACAAGGTGAATTGGCTGACAAAAAAAAATCCGAAGAATTAATCAACCAAGCGAAACAAGAGATGGAAAAAATGATTAAGGACAGCCAAGAAAAAATTGACACTCTTGAAAAAACGGAAAAAAAAGATAAAGAAAACAAAGACTTATTAGATGAGATTAAAGTGCTTTTAGCCGGCGAACGCGAAGCACAAGAACAAGGTTTGCGGGAACAAGAAAATAGTGTAGTGGCAGTCTCAAATGC
>JAZSQY010000072.1:0-2289 GCA_045538225.1 Clostridia bacterium
AAAATTCTCAAATTTCTTCTTTTCTTCGTCATAAGTCGTTCCCTCCTTTTGGTTGGAAATCAAATTCACAATCAAAAGTAGCTTTCGCTACGTTGTCGTCAAAGGCAATCGAGTTTGCGGCTTGTGGCTTTTTAATAAATCCCTCCTTTATTTCTTCTTTCATTTAGTTTTGCAATACCTTCTTCCTTTTGTATCGCCTTTAATTTATACACATCTTGTTTGATTTTAATTTAACATAGCTTTCACAAATCCGTCAACTCCAGTATGATTACACAAATTTTTCACGATGTTTTTATATTATGGAGTCCCTGTCCAGCTCTTGTGTTTTATTTTAATTGAATGAGTAAATTCTACCACAAGAGGTTTACAAAAATTCAATCCTAACAACTTTAGTATGTTTCATTTTTTCGCCAAAATTTCTTCAAAAAATTTTTTCTTAGCGCTTTAACGAGCTACAATTTGTAAAGGATTTTACAATTTTTATATTGCTTTTCCAAATAAAAAGGAGCGCTTATGCGCTCCGAAAGGTTGTTAAATATTTGAAATGTAAATATTTAGAAGAGGTCAACGCTTCAATACTATTAAAAATTTTTAACACCATTGATGATTTTTGCGATTCTGTTAAATATTTTTAATACTATCGTTAATTTTTGCATTGCTATTAAAAATTCTTAACAGCGCAAACGAAAAAAGAGCGTTGCAAAATGCAACGCTCCAAATTTTTTCAAGACCTATTAAATTTTACGCTCTTAGTTTGCCCACACAAGTTTCATGATGCGCGGATATTCTTCTTGCAAGTGTTTCAGAATAACGTCGATTACAGCATGCACCAAACCGGGAACGAAGTCTTCGTCGGTGGAAGGAATGCAGCTTTCAATTACGATGTCGCCGTTATCGTTGATGTAGTATTTGAAAACCTTGTAGGTTTCGTTGAGCTTGTTGATATGTTCCATCACAGCAGCACGGTTTGCTTCTTTAATAACTGCTGCAGCAACACGAACTTGCACCATTACATAGATGCTGTCGTCAACAACAACCATAGTAGGCAGGTTTTGACCGTTAACTTCCATAAAGGAACGGTACAAAACGGAATGCATTTCGTTTTCAATTGCTTGTGCTTGGAAGCAGTTAATGTTATTTTCTTGCAGGAATGCGTTAAATTTAGTTACTTTTGCGTTCATTATTATTATTCCCTCCATCTAAAGATGTATTATAGATATTATACACTACTTTCACCAAAAAATCTGTATGAAATATTGTAAAAACTTGTCAGAAGTGCCGGAAGACTCGAAACAGCACAACTTACGTGGCGATGGCGTACTAGTCGTACGTCGAGCAAGTAAGTTGCGCTGTGACAAAGTATTACGGTGCTTATGGAAAGTTTTATTTGCACTTAGCCAAATCGTCTTCTTTAATCTTCAACGGTTTTCTGTTGTCAGCAGAATCCATCAGCACGATTTCGAAAGGAATTTGACTTTGAGAGAAAACCTTTGCCGGGAAAGGCCACAGTTGTGCGGTATCTACCTTTGCAGCTTCCATTGCTTTTACAGGCATATAAGCTTCTTTATCCAAATGATAGAAGTAATCGTTGTCTTTGGAACGAATTACTACGTTTTCAATGGTGGGAACAGGATTGTTGTTCATAATATTGTAGCTGCCGCTATTCCAAACCCAAACCCAAACTACGTCTTTCAATGCTGCAACTTCTTCAATGAGTTTTTGATTAGGTGCAACCAAATCTTTATCTGCCAAGAAGTACAGGTACTTAGTCAAGGAATAGGGAGTAATCAATTGTACTCTTTGGGGGCTCCACATGGTGGAAACAGCATAATCTTTTTCGCCCAGGTAATATGCAACACGACGGTTCCAGTCGCTGATTTTTTTCAGGTCAGGAGCAGTACGTTTAATTTCGCGCATATCTTTGTTGGTAAGTTGAGCCATATGAGTTTTGCCGGTAAGGGCAGGATAGTTTTCCATAGTTACATTGGAAGGAGCAGCGATTGCAACAGGAGTAACTTCTGCGTCAAACAAGGGAGCAGCAGTAAAAGCTACGGTCAAAAGGCCAGCTGCCAAGATTTTTTTCAACATAATATCACCATCCATATCTAAGATACCTTAATTATATCATTCTAGTAACTTTTCCGCAAACAAGTTGGCAAAAGCAAATGTTTCACGTGAAACAATTTTGATTTTTTGACTTTAGCGTGCTGTCGCCAGCATCAGCTTAATGCGATTTTCCTGATTAACCTTGGAAGCACTGGCGTCGTAGTCAATGGGAAGAATGTTAGC
>JAZSQY010000082.1:0-5321 GCA_045538225.1 Clostridia bacterium
AACAACAGTGATGTTTCCATTAAAAGAAATAAATTTGTTGTTTTTATAGTCTTGGCAGAGGGTTGTTATATAAACAAGTGTTGTCCACTGAGAAATTCTTTCTATAAATTCTTTTGTAGGAAATTGGTTTTCAACATTTGGAGTATATTCACTACTACCGGCACAACAACAGACACAAACTATTTCGGGTTGAATTACTTCCAGCAAGACATTATGCGAACTGGTTTTGGATCCGTGATGCCCTGCCTTATAAAGCTCAACTTGATGTAAGTCGTTGCAGGCAACCAAAGATTCTTCACCGGCTTTTTCAAGGTCACCGGTAAAGAGATAATATTTTTCATTGTTTTGAATTACCTGACAGCAAACCGAATGGTTATTTTCCGTGCTGGCTACTTCACGATAATATCGTTGGTCAAGTATTTCTAAAACAATTTCATCATTTAATTTAAATCGAGATTTCGCACCGTTGGTTTCTTCGACACAGTCCAAAGCAGTAAAGACTTCTGTATTACAACGTGTTTTTAATTCATTTAATTCGCGTAAATAGTTAGGATAAATTTTATTTTCGGTAGTTTCGGTTTTGACCTGCGCAAATTGAATGACGACTTCGACATCGTAAATGTCGAACAAACTCAAGGTATCCTCTGGTGTGGCAAATCCCGCGTAATGGTCTTCATGAGCATGAGTTACAACTACATATTCAATCTTGTCATCCGTGATGTATTGGTCAAGATAATTTTTAATAGTTGGGATTGAACTAGTTTTTGAACCAGCATCAATTAACACTTCAACATTGCCAGTTTTAATCAATGTACAATCACCAGTATATTTATTACCTAGTTCTAAAAAATGGATTGATAAATCTTGACTTTTAATAACTTCAACTTCAAGAGAATTATTTTGCTTCTGTTTAAAAAATTGACGAAAATAATCTGGGTATAAATTATAACCACCATAAATAATCGCAGAAATTATAAAAACAAAGATTACGATGATAAAAGTTGGGGTTAGTTTTCTCCGGTGTTTGTACGTACTTTTTGTCCTGCGGTAATGCGATGCCATAATCTTTTAAATTATAGCATTAAAAATAAAAATATGACAAACGACTCAATTGTGCTGAAATTAATTATTACTTGTTGTTTGAGTTGATGAAGACTTTTGTTGCGTTGTAGTTTTCTTGGGTGCGCTTGTTCGACGTTTCTTTTTGCCCATAAATTGATTACCTGTATCGTCAATCCAACCCGCCAAGCTACTACTCATTTCAACAAAGGTATCTTTAATCGTTTTGCCAAGTTTTTTCATGGCGTTACCTTTTTTATTTTTTTTGGTTGTTTTTGTACTGCTGCTTTTTTCCATGCTCTTAGTATGTGTCGGATGTGTCAACATATACCAAAGATTTCATAAAAGATACTATGACAGAAATTCAAGATTTTTATGAAAGCACAGAAGCAAGTCAAATGGCACAAGAGTACTTTAAAGAAAAACAAAACAATAAAAACGATTGGCTTTTTTTGATTTGCTTATTTTTAACGCTCTAGATATAATTATTTTAATGAACACAATACAAAAACTGATTCAAAAAGAAAATAAGAGACAATGGAGTAAGATAAACTTAATTGCCAGTGAAAACATTGCCAGCAAAAATGTTATGCGCGCAATGGGAAGTTGCTTAACCAATAAATATGCAGAAGGCTACCCTGGTGCGCGGTACTATTCGGGATGCGAAGTTGTTGACGAAGTCGAAAACTATTGTCGTGATTTAGCTTGTAAATTATTTGACGCGGAACATGCTAACGTACAACCCCACTGCGGTTCTTCAGCAAATATGGCGGTTTATTTTGGTCTATTAAAACCTGGTGACACAATACTTTCTATGTCTTTGGACGCCGGCGGACATTTAACACACGGTGCTAAAGTTTCATTTTCGGGTAAAATCTATAATGTTGTAAATTACGGTTTGGATGCAAACGGCATCTTGGATTATAAATCATTGGAAAAGTTGGCCAAAGAACATAAACCACAAATTATTGTGGCAGGTTGCAGTGCTTACAGCTTAGTGATTGATTTCGAACGCATTGCAAAAGTTGCTAAATCGGTTGGCGCTTATTTTATGGTAGATATGGCACACTTTGCTGGTTTAGTTGCGGCGGGACTTTACCCTAACCCGATGAAATGGGCGGACGTCGTTACAACAACGACACATAAAACTTTGCGCGGTCCACGTGGTGGTATGATTTTGTGCAAAGAAGAATTTGCAAAAGCAATTGACAAAGCGGTCTTCCCTGGTTCACAAGGCGGGCCATTGATGCATGTGATTGCGGCCAAAGCCGTTTGTTTAGAAGAAGCATTTACAGCTAACTACCGTCGTTATATGGAAAAAGTTGTACAAAACACAAACTACCTTTGCGAAGAATTAAAAAAAGAAGGTATTAAAATCATTTCTGATAAAACACAAACACACTTATTTTTAATCGATTTACGCAATACTAATAAATCTGGACGCCAAGTTCAAGATGAATTGGAACAAAAATATGGAATCGTAACCAACAAGAACAAAATTCAAGATGACCCACGTTCTGCTGTCGAAACTAGTGGCGTCCGTATCGGGTTACCATTTATTACAAATTTAAAAAAAGTCAATCGCCGTGTTTTAGATGAAATTAAAGCTTGTATTGTATCCGTTGTACTTGAAAAACCAGAGCCAGTTTTAAAATACATACCAAAAATTTTCAAATAACTGAAATTAAAAAAGGCGGATTATATCGCCTTTTTCTTTTTTACAATTCTCTGCACTCGACTTTTTGATAACAATTTTCGACCAGTACTTCAAAATTTAGTTTTTGTTCTTCGGCTAATACTGTTGATAAATTTGGTTTAATAGTTGGACGTGATGGCACAAAAACAGTACAACAATCTTCGTAAGGCAAAATGCTTATTTGATAGGTTTCAATTTGTTTCGCAAGATGCACAATTTCGTCTTTATCAAAACAAATTAGTGGACGCAGAATCGGTAGTTGTTTAGCAACAAAATTATTTGTTGTTATACCTTGAATTGTTTGGCTGGCAACTTGAGCCAAATTTTCGCCTGTAATGATACAGTCAGCAGCATGAGCAACTCCAATCTTCTCTGCCAAAGCAACCATGAAACGGCGCATCAATGTAATGGTATATTCTTCGTGACAACACTTTTGAATTTGGGAACCAATTTCAGTAAATGGAACAATATATAAATTGCCATTATTTCCAAATGAATTTACTTGTTTGCAAAGTGAAACCACTTTTTGCAAAGCTAATTCACTGGTATAAGGTGGTGTTGTAAAGTGAATAAAGTCTACGGCTAAACCACGCTTCATTGCTAAAAAAGCAGCAACAGGACTGTCAATACCACCGGAAATCAAACAAATTGCACGACCAGAAACGCCTACTGGGAGACCGCCCAAGCCACGTTCGACACCTGTTGATATGTATGCTACCCCGTTATGACGGATTTCAATTTGTACGACGGTTTCAGGATTTTGCACATCAACTTTGGCAAGTGGGTTATTTTTCAAGATAATGTCGCCACACTGTGGGGCGAAAATTGGGCTTTTAATTGGGAAGTTCTTGTCAGCACGATTGATTACAATTTTAAAACTTCCTGAAATTTTAATTGTACTTAAATATTTCAAAATATCTTCAGGACTGTTAAAATTTATAGCTTTACAAACACGAATATTTGTTAAACCAAAAACTTTTTTTAATTGTGCAATAACAGGTTTTGAATCTGTAAAGTTAGTAACAACAATCCGAGTATCAGTTAATTCAGCCTTAACATCGGAAGGTAAAACTTGTCGAATGTTTTTCATTAATGTACGAACAAAGAAACCACGATTAGAGCCCTTTAAATGTATTTCCCCATAACTACATACTATTACGCTCATTTGTTTTTACGCGCCTCGATTTTTGAAAGTATTTTTTCTGCTTTCTTTTTAAATGGATTATTTAAATAGAAGTCAAAGTCATTCAAGACTTGGTCAAGATTTGAATTATTATCTTGGTTCAATAATTGAAAGAAATCATTTTGCATGTTTTCATTATCGGACAAGATGTAGTTTAATAAATTTGCCAATGATATTTCTGGATTATAATTTGTATTATAGCGTTCAGCTGAAATTTTTGTAGCGTATGCTTCAATTTGACTCAATTTTTGTGACGCACTACTTTCACTGTTTATCTCTTTATTTGTTGTTTGGACATTCTCAACTTCGTCATTACTATCTTTAAAAATCTCAAAAGTTTCCTTTACAGTTTCTTCAACCACAGGAGTCGTTGGAGTTACCACATACGAATTTGGAAATGGAATAATTAGTGACTCAAATTCTTGGTCAAATTCATCGATTAATTGATTTAAATAAGTGCTTGTCATCTTGTGCTAATTTCCCCTTTTTATTCAATATTAATAATATCACACCTATTATAATTAATGCAATACTTAAAACAAAAGAAACACGGTTAAAAACGAAGTCGGCGCTTGTTCCAGGAAATAAAAGACTATCGGTGCGTAATGGTTCAATGATAGAGCGCACTGTACCATACCAAATTAAATAACACGATATTGTTGTTCCGTGTGATTTACTCTTAAAAAAGCATCTTAAAAGAAACCAAAAACCTATAAAATTCAATACACTTTCATAAAAGAAAGTTGCCAAATGATATTCACCCAAAGCATCAATATAAACCGTCAAAGGAAAACAGTTCCAATTTGTTTTAATTCCAAAAGCTTCTTGGTTAAAGAAGTTCCCCCAACGCCCGATGCTTTGACCTAAAATTAAAGCTACAACTAACATATCGGTAATTGCAAACATACTACATTTTTTAATAAGACAATAAATCAAAACGCCGAGTAAACCGCCAAGGATTGCTCCATAAATTGCCAAACCTTGAAAACCACCATGTGAAAAATCAAAAAAATCAGCAATGGTTAAGACATCGGAAAAGACGATATAATACAAACGAGCGCCAAGAACTGCCAACGGTACAATCAACAAAACAAGCACATACGGGATATTAGAATCATAGCCACGCTTGCGACAAAGAAAATCACACAAAAAGACACCAATCATCAATGCAGAGGCAATGATGACGCCATAATACGTAATATATAAGCCAAAGATTTGGAATCCCACATTTTGATTATAGCACATACAATAAAATATGGAAGTGAAACGAGGCGAAATTTACTTTGCTAACCTTGGCGATAGTAGCTCCAATTTAAACAGCGAACAAGAAGGTTTTCGCCCTGTTTTAATTTTACAAAATGATATTGGCAATAAGTATAGTCC
>JAZSQY010000091.1:0-10265 GCA_045538225.1 Clostridia bacterium
TGTTTAATTAACAAAAAAAATGCCAAATAAAGACCGCTCGCCTTGAGCGGTCTTTTTATGTTACAATACAATATGCAAGCTTTAGGTGGCGGTTGGGATGAATTATTAGCTCCATTATTCGCGGATGAACGTTACTTAAAAATTCGCGAGTTTTTAAAACAGGAATACAGCACCAAAACTATCTACCCAGATATGTACGATTTGTATAACTGTTTTCGCATGACCCCAGTTAATCAAATTAAATGTGTTATTCTGGGACAAGACCCTTATCATGAACCAGGTCAGGCCCATGGACTCTGCTTCTCCGTTAAACCCGGCGTTCCTTTGCCACCATCACTATAAAACATATATAAAGAAATACAAACAGACTTAAACATCACACAACCTAATCAAGGTGACTTAACCAAATGGGCACAGCGTGGCGTCCTTTTATTAAATACAACGCTTACTGTCCGCGCCCACCAAGCCAATTCACATGCTAATTGTGGCTGGGGATGGTTTACCGATAGCGTTATCAAACTAATTAGCGACCACACAAAAAATACCGTCTTTTTACTTTGGGGCAGCAACGCGCGCAGCAAAGCACCTTTAATTGACTCAAAAAGACATTTAATACTGCAATGTGCTCACCCCTCTCCTTTGTCATCTTATCGAGGCTTTTTTGGCTGTCACCACTTCTCCCGTACTAATGAATATTTAACCCACAACAATCGCGCACCGATTGATTGGGATTTAAACCATTAAGCTTATCCGTTCATAAATCCAATTAAGTGTTGCTTACGCTGTGTCGGTAAACTTTCCAAGAAGCGGCGCAATTCACAATCAAGATTCCAATCATGAATGTTAACCGCAAAAAATCGTTCTAAAGGGAAATTACAAACTTCTAAAATTTTCAGTAATTTTTCCACCGTCAAAACAATCCTACCACTTTCAACTTGAGCAATATACTGTGGACTCATACCAATCCGCAAACTTAATTCACGTGCTGATAAATTTGCTTGGTTACGCACATAACCAATTCGGCTTAAAATTTCTTTAATTTCCATATAACTAGTTTAATCGACAGAAAAACTCATGATAATCACCAATATACATAAATTTTACTTAAAACACAAAAAATGAATACCCACAAACATTAAAACCCGCTATAATGAATATTGTCAGTATTCATAGTCAATACTCAGAGTAATTTTTATGTATCAAAAACACAAAACAAGGAGTTAAGATGTCAAATCCCATTTTAAATATTATTCAATCCGCTTTTGCCGCCGAAATTAGCAACGACCACCAAGTCACACCACACGCCATCACGGTCGAATTACCCGATAAAACATGCATTATCATCGGTACCATTTTAACCTGCCCCAGCACCCGCACTGTGCCTCCATACCCCATACAAACGGATGCTAAGCATAGTTATCATTATCTTCATCAAGCCGAGCACACCACAACCGACCCCCAACCATTTACTTTGCAGAGCATCGAAGATTGCCGTTCCTATGTTGAAGACGTTTGTCGAACTCTCATCAACGCGGAATTCCACGACTTCGAAATGACATTTCCTGACGGCAGTTCATATTTAATAGCAATCGCCCCCACAGAAAATCACAATAACTAACTTGCCTTTTCCTAGCAACATCGGCTATACTATTTTAACGTCAGCGTGGCGGAATGGCATACGCGCTGGTCTTAGGAACCAGTTTCTGCAGGTTCAAGTCCTGTCGCTGACACCATACATAAAACAGCTTAAAGAATTTCGATTGGGTTCACTTTCTCTGGTTTAATTGTACAGTTTTTTAACTTTGCACCAATCGGTGTCAAATCAGATACCATTTTGCTGATATGCCTAACCGGCTGATTACTTAAATTTGCCAATATTATTTTTTCTTTACCACCGACAGAATACCTTAATTCGTCGTTCGGCGAAACAATAAGCTTCGTTTCAATTCTATCCTTGGGAAAATCTTCGATGCGCAAACTGCTACGATTGCGTAAAAAACTTACCACGTTTTGAAAAGTATCCGCGGTCAACGTAGTTTTTGAATTATCTTCAAACTGATTTCCCCGCAAAGGGCGGTATTCATGTAAATTCCATTGATTAACGTGCAGAAGTTCCAATTCGCGCGCCATACCGAGCAAATAGCACAAATTTTCTTGACAAACAACACTCTTCACATCAATCGGGAACCCTGGCGCCACACAATTAATGTGTTCAATCATTTTGACTAATCGTGCCAAGTACGTTTCTTCACGATAAGGCTGCTTCCTGTTATTCTCATAATCCAACTTAAAAATAATCTTGTTTAAATCACTCTTTACAAGATCAAACTTCTCCGGGGTCATGCAATCAACGCTGGTTGTTACCGCCGTCTTCATGTGGTTTGCTGAACAGGTTTTTAAAACATCGTGCGCCTTATTCAAAGCAAACAGCTCCCCACCTGTAAAATTTACTTCACTAACACCAACTGCTTGTAACTTATTTAACAGCTCAATTATCTGCGCCTCTTGAGTTTTTCCGGTACGTACTAATGATTTTTGTTTTTCTTCAAAGGTTTGATTTAAAACTTGGATAGTTAATTTCATCATATCACCTCTATCTATACTTAAGTCATTTGTTACTTATTAGTATAATATTTCATTGTTCGCATAATGTCAACTATTTTTAACAGCCATCTTTAACATGTTACGCACATCTTTTTTAATGCATGATTTTGATTTTGCTAACAAATAATCAAACTTTGTTCCATATTCCGCCGTCCCTAAAGCGTCAACAGCATTGTAAATATTTTCCAAAATATCATGATTTTTTAAAGCCGATAAATTGCGCGCTACATTATTTAGGATTGCTGGATTAGCAATACACTCTTCAATCTTTGTCGCAATCTTTTCGCCTTTTTTCAATTGAACAGCCGCATTGTGTTCCAGTAAGAACTCATAATTCGCCCTTTCCTGAATCAGTAACCGTGTTGTCACCATTAAAGGTAAACAACGACAAATCGCTTCTGTGCTACTTAATCCGCCACATTTACCTAATAACAAATCACTGGCCCCCATGATATCTTCAATGTTGTTAACAAATCCATAATTGACCACTTTTTGAATTAATTTATGTCGTGTCAAATATCGATCAATCTTCTTTTTGCTTTTTGTATCCTTACCACAAACCACCAGAATTTGCATGGGAACTTTGGCTTTAATCGTTTCCTTAAAGATACGGACCATGTCACCACTGCCGCCTCCACCCAACATCAAAGTAACGGTGAATAAGTTTCCATCCAACCCTAATTGTTTACGCAATTCCGCTTTTGTCATTGTCGACGTTTGGTAAAATTTTTCCTTGACCGGAATTCCATAAGGCAATATTTGTTCTTCCGTATACCCAAGTTTAAGATAATTCTCAGTTAACGCACGATAAGGTGTAATAATTTTATCCGCATAAACAGCACATTCCGCATATGGATAAATGATACAATCAGTAAACAAGAAAACAACTTTATACGGTAAATCATACGTTCTTTTCAAATTAAGAGCAATTACCGCACCAAAGATATGAGTGGCAAAAATTACATCCGGTTGAAAGGTTAACACATCTTGTAAAAAACTAGCTGTTTCGTTCTTTAAAAAACCATGCACCCGAGAACGATCGCGCTTATTTGGATTTTTTGTTTGACAGTGCTTAAAAGCCCAATTAAATAAAGGCATAAAATATTTACACAGTGTTAAAAACGCATCGCTGATTATATAATGTTTAAAAGCAGAAGAATGATCCTTAAAAACATCAACGACCTTAACTTCATCACCAGCATTCTCTAACTTTGCTTTAATCGTTTTCATCGCAGAGTTATGCCCCTCGCCAGCAGTTACAGTCACCAACAAAACCTTCTTCGGTTTTTTGCTTTTGTTGTCTAACACTAATTATAGTTTAGCATATTAATACTCAAACTCAACTTATTTCTCATTCGAAATAATATTAATATTATTATAAGCTATATTCTCACGTTTCACATTAGCATATAAATCAAAATGTTTGCCAACATCTTTTCCTACGCTTCTATCAACGTATTTTTGAGCTTCCTTTAAAACAACTTCTTTATCGTGACCTCGTCTCGACAACCTATCTAATTGTACAATAAGGACATTTTGTTGCATCATCTCTGCAACTAAAGTTTCTCCCAAACAATAATCACTACCTAAATATTCGTCTGAAACTGGCAAGTTTTTTGCGCATTGTTTAATACCTTGACCACCCAACTTCATCATGTTTTTATATGTAATTCTATTATATTTATCACCCTCGTTTTGTAATATTGGCAAATTTTCAAAGCATTCCATCATCACATCTTGCTTTTGCATCTCATTAAGGCTGCCAAAGCTACGCACTTTTAATTGTTCATCTAAATAATCATATACTTTTAATTGCACAGATAAAGCCTTTTCTGAGTCATTCATATCTTTGGCTTCCCCACAAAGTATTTCTTGAATTCGTTCTTTAGAAACTTTTGCCATGTTTTCATTAATCATGGCCGCGTAATTATACTTTAAATTTTGTGTGTTTTCATTAAAATCGTTTATCATATCCCCAAATTTATGAGCTATAGTTTCTTCATCATAGAATAACCCCGCTGTTTTGTAAAATTCACCATTTAATGTTTTGCTGATTGTTTTGTAATAATTTTTGCGCAAATCTTTACATTTTGCAACCTTGAAATAGCGCAAAAATTCAGCTACTTCTTCTTCAGCTACCAACTTTGGTTTGATACCATCAACCGAATACTCTGACTGACGTTCAATCACAAGAGGTTGCTTTTCAAGTGTCGGGTTTTCATGTTTTGATAAATATCCTAAAAGGCCCATATCAATGATACCGAACAAACATGCCGCCATTAAAAACTTATTGCGCAAAAAACCATTAAGAATATCATTTCCCAATTCTTTTAAATCACGTCCTAAATCAATATAATATTGCTTTGCATCTTCCAGCTTCTTTTTCATTCCATCTGAAAGCTGCACATGGTCTTTTAATTTGCTCTTAATATTGTCTAAATTAATACGTTTTAATTTGTTATTCATAACGACAATTATAGCACCCTGCCCAAGACAAAATCAAGACCCCTGCCCGAAATATTTATTAAACTTTTTTAAAACTGGCTTTACGCACAATTGAAATAATTTTTTTATTTTTTTGATACGTAAAATTCCGCCGGCAAACGGTAACGCCCACCATTTTCTTCAACTAAAGGAATTACCCAATCTAATGGCATTGAGTTATATTTTTTTACAACATCATCCCATTTTTCATATTTACCATCGATATAATTATGCAATAAAGGTTTTTTATCTTTTAATGCTCTAAATATCTCTTCAGCATAAAGTTCGTTGTATTTGGCTAAATTTTCATCTGCTAACAAACAATCCTTATAATCTTCCTTTTTTCCTGTTCTATTATATTTAAATTCTTTTTTATAAGTATCGTTAAATAATTTTTTCCAATTTTTATGATACTTTTTTAATTCTGGATACTTTTTGAAATCAAACATTTTACCCCCAATTTTATATTACCTAAATCTTATTAAACAGATTACATTACATATTCTAAAATAATTTATTTTTTTATATAAAATTCCGGTGGAAGCCTATAAATACCACCATCTTCTTCAACTAAACAAACTAAACCTATTTTTTCATCATTAGATAATTTATTAAAATTATCTTTAAAAACACTTTTCCATTCAACATATTTTTTTAAGCGTCTGTTATATAATAATGGTTGAATTTTGTTGAAGACAATATAAATATTTTCAGAATATTCAGTTAAACTATAATTTTGAGATTCTTGTATTGCTAATTCCCATAATTTATCATCCTTTTTACTTCCACTTCGATCAAAACTTGATTCTGCTTTATACATAGCTCTGCGTAATTTTTCCTTTTTCTTATGGCAATTGTATATTTCTGGATATGAATTAAAATCAAACATTTTACCTCCTTTTTAGAATAATTAGAGTTTTACAAAAAATTATATTTTACTTTTTTGTACATAATATTCCGCCGGCAAACGATAACGTCCACCCGATTCTTCGACCATAGAAACCACCCAATTAATAGGCTTTGCTTTCCATTTTTCTACAACATCGTCCCATTTTTCGTACTTTTTATCGATATAATTATTTAATAAGGGTTTTTTATCCTTTAATATATTAAAAATCGCTATTGCGTATTTTTCTTCTGTTTCCTCAAATTTTTTATATGTCAACTTCCAAAGTTTATCATGTTTTTCTTTCCCTGTTTTATTCAACCTTGCCTCGTATTTATACAAGTTATCAAATAAATTACGCCAATTTTTATGGTACTCTTTTAATTCAGGATAATTTTTAAAATCAAACATTTTACCTCCTATTTCATCATAACAAAATTTTTAAATGCCCGACCGCCCCTATATAGATCGTACCATATTACCGGCTTCATACCGGGTCAAATTTTTAATTTCCAAATGGTCGGGGATGCGAGATTCGAACTCACGGCCTCTTGCTCCCAAAACAAGCGCGCTACCAACTGCGCCAATCCCCGATAGAAACTATTTTATCGTACTCCAGTAAAAAATGCAAGTACTATTCATAAAAGAAGGCACCACGCGGGTGCCTTAAATTATGCCAATTTAACCGAAACGATTTTACTGATACCCTTTTCTTCCATTGTGATACCGTACAAACGGTCCGCCAATTCCATGGTCGGTTTACGGTGCGTAATCACAATAAATTGTGTTTCGCCAGAGAAATGATGCAAGTAACTGGCAAAGCGAGAAACGTTTGCATCGTCCAAGGCCGCTTCAATTTCGTCCAACAAACAGAATGGCATGGTTTTGTATTTCAAGATTGCGAACAAAATTGCAATTGCTGTTAAAGCCTTTTCGCCACCCGACAACAAAGAAATGTTTGCCAATTTTTTTCCAGGTGGTTCTGCAATAATATCAATTCCACATTCCAAGAAGTTTTCCGCATCGGTCAAGACTAACTTTGCGCTACCGCCGCCAAACAATTCTTGGAACACTTTACCGAAATTGGTATTAATTTGTTCGAACGCAGTTTTAAAATTCTTTTCCATTTGTTGTGATAAATCACGCATTACTTTTTCCAAATCTTGCTTCGCGGCAAACAAATCATCGCTTTGCGCCTTGTAGCTTTCATAACGTTCACTATCTGCTTTCACTTGCTCAATCGCATCAAGGTTTACATTACCCAAATAACGAATGGAACGATGCAATTCCGCAATACGCGGTTCAGCTGCGACAACATCAAATTCAGGGTCGCGTTGCGCATAGCAAGCACTGTAATTTAAATTGTATTCTTCCGAAATACGTTGGCTTAAATTTTCAATTTCCGCGTCCATCTTAGTTAATAAGTTAGTAGCGTAATAATATTTCACTTGTAGCGCGTTGATTTCATCGGTCAACTCCGCACGACCCGAAACCGAGGTTCCTGTCGCATAATGCAAATTATCACGTGCAGCTTGCGTACGCGCCAATTCATCTTTTAATTGTTCCAATTTAGTTTGCGCCGCATTGACCGGCACATCCTTCATATTAGCTTTCAATTCATTTAATTTATGACGTAAAGTTTCAATGTTCGCATCAACATCAACCAAGCTTTTTTCAATTTGTTTCAAGTTATTAGTATGCCACAAAGTATTGGTTACCGCGTTCTTGCTACCACCCGTAATACTTCCGCGCGGTTCGATAATTGACCCATCCAAGGTCACAATTTTGAAAGCATAGCTTGCTTGACGCGCCAACGCAATCGCCGAATCTAAATTATCGCAAACGATTACACGACCCAACAGGTTTGAAATTACGCCCGCAATTTCGGGTTTATAATCGACAAGTTCACTTGCCACACCCAACACACGCGAACCCATGCCTTTTAAAATCGCGCGTTCGTCTGGTCGAATATCACGCGCTTTTACCGCCGTAATTGGCAAGAAAGTTGCACGCCCCAAGTTTTTACTCGACAATATATTTACCAAACGTTTTGCGTCATCTTCGTTGTGGGTAATTACGTTTTGTGCGGCCGCGCCCAAAGCCATTTCAATCGCAGTTTCCAATTCAGGCGGCACGGATAATTCTTGTGAAACGACACCCACAATCGCACGCGCTACTTCACTGTTACGGTTACGTTCTTCAATTAATTTTTTAACACTATATTTAAAGCCTTCACCCGAATCAATAATATTCGCAATCATTTGCTTTTTCGACAGTAATTGTTCGCGTTGTAATTCGGCTTGGTGCAAACTATCCGCGGTTGCTTGGTATAATAACTGTTCGCCGCTTTGACGTTGATTATCCAAAGACAACGCCAAAATCTGGTCACGCAATTCAGCCACCTTTTTATCCAAAGCCGACAGCTCTTGCATCCCGTTCGCACTAGCCCGGTCCATCAATTCCAACTTCGCGCGTAACTCGGTTAACTGTTTGTCTAACACATCGGCTTCCGCTTGCGCCTTGGCTTTTTCTTCCGCCACATGGTCATATTTATAAATGAATAAATTAATTTCCAGATTTTTTAATTCTTCTTTTAATTGCAAGTATTTTTGCGCCTTTTCCGCTTGCTTCATCAAAGGCCCAAGATTACGCTCAATTTCGTTCAAGACATCACTTACACGCACCAATTCCTGCGTTGTGCGGTCTAACTTGCGTCCTGCCTCATCTTTACGAGCACGGAACTTAGCAATCCCCGCTGCTTCCTCAAAGATACCGCGGCGATTCTCAGGTTTTGCCGAAACTAAATCTGCCACTTGACCTTGACTAATAATTGTCAAACCATCACGGTCAATTCCACTATCATGTAATAAGTTATTGATATCTTTTAAACGCGTTGGTTGCCCGTTCAAAGCATACTCACTTTCACCGTCACGGTATAACTTACGCGAAATTGTTACTTCACTTTCATCAATTTCAAAAACTTTGGTACGGTTATCAAACACTAAAGCTACTTCCGCATAAGACTGCATCTTACGGTTTGTCGTCCCTTTAAAGATAACGTCTTGCATCGAGCTACCACGCACAGCCTTATAACTTTGCTCACCAAGAACCCATTTAATCGCATCGCTAACATTACTTTTACCACAGCCATTCGGTCCAACAATCGCGGTAATTCCACTGCCGAAATCCACTTCGATTTTGTCCGCGAAGGATTTAAAGCCATGCATAACAATACGTTTTAAAACCACAGTTATAAATTACACATAAACCCATTTTTTGACAAATACATTTCTGACATTGCCGACCACAACTTTGACAAACCCAGCAAAACGCGTTATGCTACCAATATGCGAGCGTGGCGGAACTGGCATACGCGTGCGTCTCAGAAGCGCATTCTTGGAGGTTCAAATCCTCTCGTTCGCACCAATCCTATCGCGCATTCGCACCTGGCGAACCGTCACCCAAATTCACACAAACTCCACGATAAATAACTTCTTCTTTTAATTTGACAATAACTTCATTTTCAATAATTTTAATCTCTAAATTTGCTAATTCATTCGCCGATAACGGATAACTAAAATCTTCCAAAGCCAACCCTTTGGTGCCATGACTATCTTCAAAAACTTCTTCTGCTTTTAAAACCACTTTATTATGATAAATCATATCTGCATCTTTAAGCAACTGCGCGGTTTCCGGAAACATGGGTCCGCAGTTCAAAACCACACATACAATTTTTTGACCATCAACTTCGCGTGCACCAACAAACGAGCGCCCCGTCTTTTTCGTATACCCGGTCTTCACACCGATACAACCGTCTAAAGTTTTCAACAATTTGTTTTTATTAATTAACACTCGCGGCATCTCGGGACCGTCAATGCGCTTTTCTTTGGCGGAACAAATTTCCACAAAAGTCGGATTACGCAAAGCCACTGCCGACAACTTTGCCAAGTCCAAAGCCGTTGTGTAATGGTCAGGGTGATCTAAACCATGTGGGTTCATAAAGTGTGTTTTTGTTGCGCCATATTTGGCTGCGGTTTTATTCATCATGTCCACAAATTCTGCGACTGTGGGTGCCACAGCCAAAGCCAAAGCAATCGCCGCATCGTTTCCCGACCGTAACATCAAACCATATAACAATTCGCGTATGGTCAAAGTCTCGCCTTTCTGTAAATAGATGCTACTTCCTTCGATACCAATCGCTTCATCCGCCACGCGAACTTTCGTATCTAAATCTGAACAATTTTCCAGTACTGTTAAAGCCGTAACAATTTTCGTTGTCGAAGCCATACCC
>JAZSQY010000054.1:0-11833 GCA_045538225.1 Clostridia bacterium
CCAAAAGCAGTGCAGCAGTTAGTCGACGGTTATACAACTTATCGTGAATTGCCGTTTTTGTATCAACACGAAAATACGATTGTGCAAGGAATTATGGATTTATTGGCGGTCAAAGATAACCAAGCCATTATCGTGGATTACAAGACCACTCGTTTACCGCGTGAAGCTTTAATTCAAAAATACCGTGAGCAGTTACGTTTATACGCGCAAGCACTTCCTAATTTTGCAGTGACCACCTACATTTATTCTACTGTACACGATGAGTTAATTAAGGTATCATTTTAATATGGCAAAGAAACGTCGAATTTCTAATAAAGCGATTGTCATTTTGAAAATCATCTCGGCATTGCTTTTGTTATTTGCATGTTGTTTGTATTTGTTTATGAATTTTACTGCGTTCAAGCAGGATTTGGGATTAAATTCGGCTGCACCTTTGGGGTCCGCACAAAATCCATGGTATAACTTAATTTTCCCAACTGCGTTTTTGTTGGGGATTGCCTTCGTGATTTATTATGTCGGGAATATGATTATTCGTATTGAAGCCAAACAAATTTGGAAAGCCGACCGCTTGTTCTTGGTTTATCAAATTGTTTTTACCGGTTTATTGCTGATTACAATCTGGCGTTGGTTCTTAATTGATTTGACCAATGCTCTGTTGCCAAGTATTGTCATGATTTTGGCAGGCGTGATGAATTTATTCATTCCGCGCATTATTGATAATGATAACGCTGACTTTTAAGTAATTCACCAATGCTTTTATCTTCGTTCACTTTGGTGTTACCGCGTAAATCACGGTAATGATATAATTCATGTAAAATTTCCATGTCGGGCTGTTCATCGGAAAAGGTAATTTTATCGCAATGTGCTAAAGAAACATCGGCCAACATTTCGCGAATATTTGTGCCTTGAAAAGTAAGTGTTTGGTAGTTTTCTTTTTCGGAATCATTACTGGGTTTGAAACATTTGGCGGTTACTTTGATTTTATCGGCATGGCGTTGAATTTCCATTTCCGTGACGACAGTGGTAGTGCGTATTTGAAAACCGCGACCAATTGTGTTCGGCAGTAAAATTAGCAATAAAGCAAAAATTAAAAATGCGAACTTTTTGCCCCATAAAAAATGTAAAGTGCGTTTAATCATTTACGGTTTAACCCCCTTTTTATCAAAGTTACTACGGCGACTAATTGAATTCCGAAACGTAAAATTAAGGCTGACAAGATTGATGTTGCAATCAGCCAATCCAAGCTGCCAGTGTGTGTAATAAATTCCGAAGCCGTGGTCATGTCTACTAACCCCATGGTTTGATGGCGACCCAAGTTACCAAATAACAAAACAAATAAAACCATAAAAGCGGTATAGCCAATACCGCAGAGTAGCGCCGTTAGATTTAAGTGGCGTAAATCGCGGTTAGTCTTCCGTGTTTCCGAGCCGAAAGCCAAGACAAAAGTTGCGGTCTCAAAAAATCCGAGATGCATAAATGTAGCGGGCAGAATTTGTTTGGCGTCGCCGATAACTAATTCTTGCCAATTAATTTTTAAATTATATAGTGTTGGTACGATGGCTAAAATTAATCCCAACACGAAAAAAAATCGCAGGACTTCACCGGCACGGAATACGGCGCGTGGTTGTCGTGTTAAAAAGAATAAACTTAAAGCCAGTAAAGTAATTACTAACACTGTTATGCCCAAGTCGGTAAACAAGTTTGTGTACGCCAGATGATAGACTTGAATGGCGGTAATTATAATTTCAATTATGACAATGGGAATAATAAGCCAACAGATAATACGAAAAAATTTTTGTTGGTTGTCGGTATATTTTAAAATCAAGCTGGCTCCTGCAACCAGGAGAAGTTCAAAAACTATTCCGATGAGTGCCGAAACCCAAGCCCAATTTCCGGCAGTATGCATTAATGCAGATGGTAAAGTTAAAACTTTAACGCCAATGCTGTATAAAAAGTAGCCAGTGCAAAGTTGCCGAATATTAATTGCTTTATGTCTATCGACATTTCTCATGCTTCGTCCTCCATTGGTTTTTGGCGAATCGGATTTTGGTTTGGTATGCTGCGTGGTCTTTCAATCATTTCGGGAAAGGGTACTTTGTTCAATGCGTCTTTTTGGTCGTCTTCAATGTATGGCGTAAATGGTGCAAGATAAGGTGCTCCGTAATGGTCAATTCCAGCGGTATAAACCAACAGCACGATAAAAGCGGCGACTAAACCATATAAACCTAAAAAGCCACCAATTAATGTAAAAGCAAAACGCATGGTACTAATTTGGGCAATCATGTTGGGCATGATATATGATGTTATTCCCGAAATCGCAACGACCAAAACAGTTGGTGCCGACAATAATCCTACCGTGGCTGCCACTTCGCCAACCACAAAAACCGCGATGATACTAATGGCAGAACCCAAATGCTTTGGCATGATTAATGTTGCTTCGTAGATAATTTCAAATAGTAGTATCACCACAATCATTTCAATCATTGGTGGAAATAAATCGTTGCCAGTTGCGTTGGCAATCGATTCCAAAGTTTTTAACGGAATAATGGGTAAATGATACAAGCTGACCGCTAAGAAAAATCCAGGTAGCAAAATGGCAATTAATCCACCCAGTAAGCGCAGTGTGCGTTTCATCGTGACACCTGCATTACCGCTGTAATAATCATTACTGTTTTGGATATTTTCCAAAAATAAATGGGGTATGGTCAAAACAACTGGACTGCCATCGATAAAAATTGCGACCCGACCTTCCAATAAACGTGAAGTAACAATGTCCGGTTTTTCTTCGGAAGCGGCGGCTTTGTATAGTGCAATGCGGTCGGGATTAAGCCATTCGCTGATGTAAGAACTGTCAATAATCCCGTCACAATTAATTTTTTTTAAGCGTTTCAGAATATCATGGACAATGGATGGTTCAGCAATGCTATCAATATAAGCAACCACAACTTTGGTTTGTGTGTATTTGCCAATGGTTAGCGTTTTTAATTTTAAATCTGGGTGCTTAATCCGTTTTTGGATAAACGCCAAATTGGTATCAATATTTTCCACAAAACCTTCGCGTGGACCCAGCAAAACTTGGCCGGTTGGTGGTTCGGCCAGTCCACGTTGCGGTGGTGGTTGTTTAGTCTTTTCATCCGACATATGGATAATATTTGCATTTTCGTAAAAAAAATTATATATTGTCTTTATGCATTGGAGTTATGAATTAGCAGAAGAAATTTTAAAGAAATATCCAAATCAAGAGGAGTATGTTGTTGCCAGCGGAATTTCACCATCGGGCAGTGTTCACATCGGTAACTATCGTGAATTTGTTACACAGTATTATGTTGCCAAAGCTTTACAAAGCAAGGGGAAAAAAGTCCGTGAGATTTTTTCATGGGACGAATTTGACCGCTTCCGTAAAGTTCCCAAAAATTTTCCGGCAGATTACGCTGTTTATGTAGGTAAACCTTATGTGGAAATACCATCGCCATATAGCGAAGGCGAAAGCAGTGCCAAGTATTTTGAACGCGAATTTGAAAGTGCCTTACAAAAATTAGGTATGAACGAAATTCCGGTTCAAATGATTTATCAAGCGGATGAATACCGCAGTGGCCGATATGGCAAAGCCATTGCGGAAGCGATTAAAAAACGCAAACAAATCTATGACATTATTATGTCTTTCAAAACTCAAGATGGGGATGAAGGTGAACGCGAAAACTATTATCCGGTTGCTGTCTATTGTCCCACTTGTGGTAAAGACGATACAACTGTGTTGGGCTTTGACGAAAAAACCGATGTTTTATCTTATCAATGTAAATGTGGACACAAACATAGTGTAGATGTTAAAACTGCCGATAACATTAAATTAGTTTGGAAAGTCGACTGGCCAATGCGTTGGAAGGCCGAAAATGTTTGCTTTGAAGCAGCCGGTATTGACCACCACAGCGAAGGCGGCAGTTACGATGTTGGTTCAAAAATTGCTCGTGAAATTTGGGGTATCGAACCGCCTGTTTCCACTTGTTTCGCATGGGTAGGTATTCGTGGCTTGGGTAATATGCACAGCAGTACCGGTATCAATATAACTCCGGACCAATTATTAAAAGTTTATGAACCAGAAATTTTGCGTTACCTTTATGCAAAATATCCGGTGGGCGATGCGTTTGATTTTGGTTTCGATGACACCATCATCCGTCACTACATGGAATTTGACCGTAATCTTGAAAAGTATTTAGCTGACCCAGATAGTATGCCAGAATATGACCGTTCGGTTTATGATTTATGTTTAATGCCGAACAGTAAGGGCGGGCGCGTTAACTTCGGCACCTTGGCAACTGTGGCGCCTTTGACTGGCTTCAACCAAGAATTAACCTTGAAAATGTTACAACAAGCGGGGATTACAACTTTGGGTAATTTTGAAGAGCGTTTTGCCAAAGTTAAATTCTGGTTGGAAAATTATCAGCCTGACCGCATTTACAAATTGTTGCCGTCATTCAATCAAGAATATTATCAAACTTTAAATGACGAACAAAGAGCAGTGTTAGGACAGTTGGCGGAATTCTTAAAAACTACGCATACCGAAAGTGAAATTCAAAACTTCTTGTATGAGATTATTAACAAACCAGAATTAACCAAAAAAGAAAATCAACAACGCCAACAAACTTACTTCAAGATTTTCTATAATATGTTGTTCGGTCGTGATGCTGGTCCGCGTTTGTACTTATATTTGGCTGTTGCAAACCCAGAAGAGTACTTGAAACTCTTGCAAGAAAAGTAAATCTTGTATATAATATAATTTATGAACAATAAAGAAATTCGTAAATATGATTTAGTCGTACAAATTGGTACCCAAGGTGGTGCTGCGGCTTTAAAAGAGTTAGCAACTATTGATTTCAATGTGGCCATTGATATGTGGGAATACAAATTAATTAAGGACATCAATGCTTTTGCTGGTGATGACATTTTTGCAATTTTGGAAAATGTTTCCGAAAGTAAATTACGTGCAGCAGTTTTAGCAAATCCAGCATTGTTGAAGTTAATCTATGGTGCCAGTGAAGATAGCTGTACCGGTGCGAACTTGCAATTCTTGGCATCTTTAATTGTTGCTTCAAAAATTAACGAAGCCGAAGAAATTTTGAAAATGGTAAAAAACAATGGAACCGGCGATTTCGCAGAACGCATGCACGCCATCGTTGATGCTGTGTTTAGATTATCTATGGGTAAAACCGGCACCAAAAAAGCAACCTTAAACCACAAACAAACTATTTTGTTGTTTGACTTCGTTTCCAAAATGAAAACTGGTACAACCAAAAACTTGTTAACCCAACGCTTGAAAGAATTATAATGTTAGTAAAAAAAAAGAGCCGCTCCGGCTCTTTTTTAATAATAAATTAGTCTAACTTTGTTTGCGTAAATGAATTAAAAGCACGGTTATGTCTGCGGGAGTGACCCCCGATATGCGTGCGGCTTGACCCACGTTCAAGGGTTTAATTTGGTCTAACTTGATTTGCGATTCACGGCGTAAGCCAGACACTTTGGAATAGTCCATATCTGGCGACAGTAGGGTAGCTTCTTGTCGTTTGATTTCGTTAATCGCGGATTGTTCGCGGTTAATGTATCCGGCATATTTAATTTCGGTCGTGATTTGGTCCAATAAGTCGGTTGGCTGGTCGGTGATAAATTCGCTTAAAGTATGTTCTTGTTTGGCTACTTCTTGACGAATCTTCGGGGTCACCATTTGGCGAATCTTTTCTAAGTGCACTTGTTTCTTTTGGAAGACTTCGTAACGGTGGTCATCTACCAATCCCATTTCGCGTCCAATGGGTGTCAAGCGGGCATCGGCGTTATCTTGACGCAATGATAAACGGTATTCGGCGCGGGCGGTAAACATACGGTATGGTTCCAAAGTCCCTTCTGTTGTCAAATCATCAATTAAAACACCAATATAAGAATTGGTGCGCGATAGAATTAATGGACTCAAATTATCTATTTCGCGTACAGCATTAATTCCCGCAACTAACCCTTGGGCAGCCGCTTCTTCGTAACCACTGGTGCCGTTAATTTGTCCGGCACAATATAAACCGTGATATTTCTTATGGCGTAAAGTTGCCAACAGTTCTAACGGATTAATGCAAGCATATTCAATCGCATATCCGAAGCGAATAATTGCTGCTTTTTCTAAACCTTTAATACTGTGGATAAATTCATCTTGGACAGCCGCCGGTAGAGAGCTGGAAAGTCCTTGCAAATAGATTTCGCGACTTGACATACTTTCGCGTTCCAAAAATGTTTGGTGACGATTACGGTCGGCAAAGCGATTAACTTTATCTTCAATACTCGGGCAGTAGCGCGGGCCAACGCCAACAATTAAACCGCTGTACATAGCGGATTCGGTCATGTGGTCGCGAATAATTTGATGCGTGTTTTCGTTTGTATAAGTAAGATAACACGGATAAATATTTTTAATTGGTTGTGTCGCCAAGAATGAAAAGGCACGGATATCGTCATCACCATTTTGGATTTCGGTTTGACTGTAATCAATGGAATCAATATCTACGCGTGCCGGGGTACCTGTTTTAAAACGACGGATTTCTAGACCCATTTCCCGCAAAGATTGTTCCAAGGTGCAAGCATTGGGGAGACCGGCCGGCCCCTCGCTTTTGACGTCTTTCCCCACAAAAGTTTTACTACTCAAATAAGTACCTGTTGCTACGATGACGGCACGACAAGTAATTTGTTCGCCGTTAAAGATTACGCCCGTAATTTGTTGACCTTCCCAAAGTAACCCATTGACTTCGCCAATCGCTAAAGTTAAGTTTGGCGTCTGCTTTATCAATTCGACCATGGCTTGATGATAACCTTCTTTGTCAATTTGCGCGCGTAAACTGCGGACAGCAGGACCTTTGGTCGCATTCAACATACGAATTTGAATTGCGGCTTTGTCTGCCAAAATTCCCATTATACCGCCTAAGGCATCAATTTCGCAAACTAAATGTCCTTTAGCCGTTCCACCAATGGATGGATTGCATGGCAGCATCCCGATGCTTTTTTCGTGTAAGGTCGTTAATAAAACTTTTTTGCCTAATTTGGCGGCCGCCACCGCGGCTTCACAACCCGCATGTCCCGCACCAATTACAACTATGTCATATGCTTTCATTTATCTTTCTCCTATTTACCCAGACAAAACTTAGAAAAGATTTCGTCCAAAGTTCGTTCGTCAATATCTGTGCCGGTAATTTTTCCAATATAACTTAAGGCCAAGGTAATGTTTGCAGAAATCTGGTCTAAGGGAGCAGTGGGATTAATTTCGGTTAACAGACTTTGTGCCTGTTTGAGCAAGTTAGTTTGGCGTTCGTTAGTCATGTAAATCATGCTGCCTGTCGGTGCGGTTTTGGTTGCCATTTCAACGATTGATTTTAAAATTAGCTCAATATTTTTACCAGTTTTCGCCGACACAGCTATCCCGTCATTCGGTGTATCAGGGCAAAGGTCACTTTTATTGTAAATAATTAAATGTTTTTTATCTTTGGGATAGTCTACCATTTCACGCGTGGTCGCATCCACGATAACTAATAAAATATCTGCTTCCTGTATGATTGACTTTGCACGGGCAATGCCATGTTCTTCGATCACCGAAGTTGCATTTTCCCGAATTCCAGCAGTATCAATTAAATTAATTTTGATGCCTTGGTAAGTGATTTTTTCCGAAATTGTATCCGTTGTCGTACCGGCAATATCGGTAACAATACTCCGGTTATCACCAATTAAAGCATTAAACAAACTACTTTTGCCCGCATTAGGACAGCCAATCAAACATACATTGATTCCATTCTTAATCATTTGACCATGATAAGCGGAGGTTAATAATTGTTCAATGTTTACTTTGGCGCGGTTAATTTGCGTCATGGGTAGTTCGGGTGAATCTAAATCCTCTGGATAATCTAGATAAGCATCAATCAAGGCACGCGCATCAATTAAATCTTTCTCAATCGAATTTACCTGTTTTTCTAATTCGCCAGCCATTAAGCGAGCCGCATTTTGCAATTCAGCATCAGATTCGGCGTTGATAAGTTCTAAGCTGCTTTCCGCTTGGTTCAACGTCATTTTGTTGTTTAAAACTGCAATACGTGTAAATTCGCCCGGCTCTGCAGGAGTGGCTCCGTGTTTAATTGCGGTTTGCATAATACGGTTCATTAAATGCCAACCACCATGCGCTTGAATTTCGACAACATCTTCGCCGGTGAAACTGTGTGGAGCGGGGAAGTAAATTGCCAAAACTGTGTCGGTGAAATTATCGCCGGTTAAAACGCCCAATGTTGCATGACGTGGTTGCAGTGGGCGGTTAAACATCTTGGCGGTAATTGACAAAGCATCTGCGCCCGATAAACGCAAAATGCCGACACCGCCAAAACCCATGGGAGTTGCTATACCTACAATTGTTTTCATTATTTTTCAATAATAGCATTAAATTCCAAAATATCAAAGGGGATACTTTCAATAAAGTCTCTTTGTTTTAATTTTAAGAGGTTAAATTCTAAGAAATGGTCGATTTGGGATTGTGTAATTACCGGCGTTGGAATTTTTAAAGCCGCCGCAATTTGTGTCACACCGTCATAGAAATTATCCGGATCAATCGCGACCACAACGCTTTCTTTGACTTTGTGATCAATCACAATTTTTGCCCAAACATTTAACATAAGCAGAGTATAATATGTAAATTACCGTTCGGCAAACTTAAAAAATAATTTGCGAAAAAGGGGTGTTGTGGGTATCATATAAGTATGGGGAAAATTTCTTTAGTGCTGCCTGTTTACAATGAACAAGTCATCTTGAAAGATGTGTTGGAAAAATATATTGTGGATTTGCAAAACATCCGCATGAAACACCAATATCAATGGGAAATTATTGCGGTTGATGATTGCAGTACGGATGAATCACGTTTGATTATGTTGGAATTTGCACGTCAATACCAAAACTTCCGTATCGTTACTTTGGCGGAACGTGTTGGTAAACATACTGCGGTAACGGCTGGCTTCAGCGTTGCTAAAGGTGATTTGGTTTTAACTGCTGAAATCGATTTACAAAACCCTGTTGGCTTCTTGGAAGGATTGCTTAAAGAACATTTGAATAGTGGAGTGCCAATTATTTACGGTTATCGTCAATTCAATGACTCACGACGCCGCCGTGCTTTGTTTACGGATCGTATGACACGCTTAGCTTGTCGTTTGTTTGTTATCGATGGTTATTTTACTGGTATTGTAAATGCGGAGTTATATACCTCAGATGTG
The DNA here is from genome assembly GCA_045538225.1 of Clostridia bacterium. GTDB lineage: Bacteria > Bacillota > Clostridia > Christensenellales > UBA1242 > RGIG8050. The sequence continues at coordinate 9,267 of JAZSQY010000054.1, forward strand.
GTCGCTGTGTTGCGTGATAATCCGTCCAAGGCAAAATATATGCGTACGATGAATAACTGGGTTGGTTGGGAAACCAAAGAATATTGGTACGCCAGTGAATACACCGAAGACGAAGTCAAAGTTCGTATGGAAAGAATGCGCAAGAAAACACATCAACATTACAGTAATTTTAAAAATCAAAATCACATAGCGCCAACCAGTGTCTGGTGGGGAATTTTATTTTTAATGATTTCGGTGCTTGCTTTTAGTTTTGCGATTGCTAACTTGGCCATTGCTCCAACCATTTTAATTGGCATTTTATTTACCACGGGCTTTGCGGGCTTGGTCTTGACAACCATGTCATTCCTGCGGGCATTATTGTTGGCACGTATCGGAAAACTGAAATACCGAGCTGGTGAAACAATTTATGAGATTAAATCAATCTTAAATCGTTAATAATTAAAGGGAGAATAAAAATTATGAGAATTGGAATTAATGGCTTTGGTCGTATTGGACGTTTGGTTTTGCGTAATACCTTGCAACGTAAGGATGCAACGGTGGTCGCGGTAAATGACCCATTTGTTACTTTGGATTATGCGGCCTATATGTTGACTTATGATACTGTCCATGGCAAATTAAACGCTGATATTAAAATCGACCAAGAAAAAAATGCGTTAATCATTAATGGGCAAACCGTAAATTTCTATGCGGAAAAAGAACCAATTAACATTCCGTGGGGTAAACACCGTGTAGACGTTGTGGCCGAAGCAACCGGTGTTTTTACAACGACAGCAAAATGCCAAGCGCACTTGGATGCCGGCGCTCAAAAAGTTATTATCACCGCTCCGGCAAAAGACCAAGAAACACCAACCTACGTGATGGGTGTGAACGAAAAAGATTATAAACCCGAACAAAAAATTGTTTCGAACGCTTCATGTACTACTAACTGTATTGCTCCATTATGTAAAATTATACATGAAAAGTTTGGCATAGTGGAAGGTTTGATGACTACTGTGCACGCCGTAACCGCAACTCAAAATACAGTTGACAGTGCTAGTGCTAAAAACTGGCGTTTGGGACGTGCGGCTTATGATAATATGATACCATCAACCACTGGGGCAGCAAAAGCAGTGGGGTTAGTAATTCCGGACTTGCAGGGTAAATTAACTGGAACTAGTTTGCGTGTACCGGTAAGTGATGTTTCGGTTGTGGATTTAACTTGTACCTTGAAAAAACCAGCGTCAAAAGAAGAAATTCTTGCCGCAATTAAAGATGCTAGCGAACATGAAATGAAAGGCATTTTAGGCTACACCGAAGAAGATGTTGTTTCCAGTGATATGATTGGTAATCCACATACTTCGATTTTTGATGCTAAAGCAAGTATTTTCTTGAATGACCACTTTGTTAAATTAATGGCTTGGTACGATAACGAATGGGGATACAGCGTAAAAACTGTTGATTTAGCTGTTCACATTTGCAAATAATTAAAAATTTATAACAACTAAGAATGGGGCTATCTGGCTCCATTTTTTTATAGACACATAATTTAAACCTATGTATAATAAATTTAGGAGTAATTTATGTTTAACAATTTACGCGAAACTGTCAAAGCCTTGAATGCCGATGTAAATAATGTTGCGAACTCGGAAAGGGCAAAAAAATTAAGATCAAGATTATTGAAGATTGGTATCCCGATGGCTATTTGCGGTTTCCTTGGTGTTTTTATTTGTTTCGCTATGTTCGCTATTGGTGGTTTTAGTTCCGTAAGTAATTTTGATGGTAGTTTCGGTTTCCCAACTGAAGTTTTAGTCCCGTTCATGTTATTTATTCCTTGTAGTATTGTTGGCGGCATTGGTGTAACGATAACATCAATTGGTTTGAAAATTATTATTACTGGTTATACAACAAACTTAATTAAAGAAGCTGTTGGTAATAATTGTCCAAACTGTGGCGAATCAATTAATCCAGGCATGTCATTCTGTGCGAAGTGTGGCACCAAGGCGCGTAAAGAATGTCCAAACTGTCAATATGTTAACCCATACAAAAATCAATTTTGCGAAAAATGTGGTTCCAAATTAAATTAATAAAATTATTTTAATACAAAAATGCAGGCGATAAATACCTGCATTTTTTTATTTCTGGCCGTCGGAAAAGAAATGTTTCAGTGGATTTTGTGATAATTCTAATATTGCGTCGTAGTTATCGTCAGGTGCCGCTTTGTTGTTGTGATATGCGCCGCAAGTGTCACAATGGTAATTAATCACGGTTCCTTTCTTACTGTTGAGCGTAATACCGATTGGGACCAACAAACCGTGACAATCATTGGCGCGGTCGCCCGGATTGATATCCACATGTAACGAATATAAACAATTAGTGCAGTGGTCGCGAGATGAAGAGAGTAAAGGTTTTACATTATGTCCACAATGCTGACAGGTGAAGCCCGCGTCATTTTTAGTAAAGCGTTTATTCATGAGCGGGTACTTCATCGTGTGACGCAGTTTTGGTGTTGTCTCCATTTTCCTCTGTTTTTGCCTTTGTTGTTTTTTTAGTTGTTGATTTTTTTGTAGTAGGTTTCTTTTTCGGAGTAG
>JAZSQY010000039.1:0-18185 GCA_045538225.1 Clostridia bacterium
AGCGGTTTTAAAGGCTCAAGCGGTCAATGAAAAATTAAAAAACGACCCTTTAGTTGATATTACAGTGCCAGAAATTAAAAAATTAGAGGGCAGTTTGCATCCGATTACATATTTGACGCGTCGAATTTCGGAAATTTGCAGCTCGATGGGGTTTATTGTTGTTGATGGGAATGAAGTTGTAACAGAATTTGAGAACTTCGATGCGGTAAATATACCATCTGATCACCCGGCACGTGATATGCAAGATACGTTTTGGTTAACCAATGGTAAGTTGTTAAAGACGCAAACTTCGGCAATGCAAAATGAGATTTTAAAAAAGTATGGACCTGTCGTGTCGGCAATTTTCCCTGGACGTTGTTACCGTAATGAAGCTACAGATGCCAGTCATGAATTTTCATTTTTCCAATGTGAAGGCATGATGGTAGGTAAAGATATATCGATTGCTAATTTGATTTACGTTATGAAAACACTTTTGACGGAAGTGTATGGTCGTGAAATTGAGGTTCGTTTGCGTCCGGGATTCTTCCCGTTTGTTGAACCAGGATTTGAATTGGATGCCAGCTGTCCATTCTGTCATGGAAAGGGCTGTAGTGTTTGTAAACATTCTGGTTGGATTGAATTTGGAGGATGCGGCATGATTCACTCTAATGTTTTGATAAAAGCAGATATTGATCCGAATGAATACCAAGGTTTCGCTTTTGGTTTCGGTCTGACACGTATGGCGATGACACAATACGCCGTAAGTGATGTGCGTTTGTTCAATTCGGGGAATTTAGAATTTTTAAGAGGGATAAAACGATGAAAATTTCTGTAGATTGGTTAAAAGAATATGTGGATTTGCAAGGAATTACTGCGCAAGAAATTGCGGATAAGTTGACACAAATTACTTGTGAAGTTGAAGAGGTGGTGTCCGTTGGTCGTGGATTAGAATCTGTTCTTGTTGGTAAAATTTTAACTTGTGATGCACATCCAAAAAGCGATCATTTGCATCTATTGACGGTTGATATTGGTAAAAAAGAACCTTTGAATATCGTGTGTGGCGCGCCAAATGCAAGGGCGGGGATTGTTGTTGCTGTCGCTACGGTAGGAACAATTATGCCGGATGGAATGGAAATTGTGCCGGCGAAAATTCGCGGTGCGGAAAGCTTTGGTATGTGCTGCTCTTATGCGGAATTAGGCTATAAGGCAGAAGATGAAGGAATTATTGAATTACCAGAAGACACGAAATTAGGGACACCAATTACTGAAGTTTTGGTTGGTTTGCAAGACGATATTATCGATATTGATAATAAAAGTATTACTAACCGACCAGATTTGTGGGGTCATTACGGAATTGCTCGCGAATTGGCGGTAATATTTGATCGTAAATTAAAACCGATTGATACCGCAATTGTGCATGAATATAACAATTTAGAAGCTTTATCAATTCAAATTGAAAATGAAAATTGTATCTCTTATGGTGCGATAAAAGTTGCTAACTTGGGTGGAGTAGTGTCACCGGATATAATGCAAAATCGTTTATATAAATTGGGTCACAACAGTCACGGTTTCTTGGTTGATTTGACAAATTATGTGATGTTCGCTTTCGGTAATCCGTTGCACGCTTTCGATGCGCAAAAAGTTGGTAAAATTAGCATTGGTACGGTGGCAGAAGGTGAAAAATTTATCACGTTAAAAGATAATGAAATCGTTGCCACAAAGGACATGATGTTTATTAAAAGTGATGGTAAACCTGTGGCTTTGGCCGGTGTAATGGGCGGTAAAAATAGTGAAATTACGAACGAAACAACGGACATGGTTTTGGAAGTGGCAACTTTTAATGCATCAAATATTCGTCATACGTCGGTCGCTGTTGGTATTCGTAGCGATGCAAGTATGCGCTATGAAAAATCATTGGATCCGGAATTAAATTGGTTGGCTGTGGCTGAAGTTTTACGTTTACTTCGTGTGTATGCACCACGAGCGGAAGTAAAGTCAGCTTTTACGCGTGTTGTAAGTAAGGCAGCAACCCAATCGGCCCGTAAAATCACTGTAACGAAAAAAATGTTAAACAGCTATACTGGTGTTGATTTTAGCGAATTAGATGATTTAGTGTTGAGAAAATTAACAGCTTTGGGATTTGCGCCCAAAATTGATGCGGAAAAAATTATTGTAACTGTGCCATCTTGGCGTAGCTGGAAAGATGTAACAACTCCGGCAGACGTAGTGGAAGAAATCATCCGTAACTACGGTTATCAAAATATCCAACCGATTGCCCCTAAAGTAAATATTGCGCCTGTGCCAGTTATGAAAATGTTAAAGGTACAAAACGAATTAAAAGATTTATTGGCTTGGAAATATGCGTTTAGTGAAGTACATACCAATATTTGGTATGACACTAAAGCATTAAAGCAACTCAAAATTACAGCTCCATCATATGCAACTGTGGCTAATCCATTTAATAAAGATGACAATCAAATTCGCAGTACGATGCTTCCGAGTATGTTGACCGTTGCAGCAAACAATAAAACCCAAGCAAACGTGCGTGTGTTTGAAATTGGTCGCGCAATTAATCAGGATGGTAGTGAAACGGCGAACTTGGCCGGGGTAGCGGTTGGTATGGATTACAAAGCCGTTAGTGAAATGGTCAATGATTTATTTACGCGTTTGGGTGCATCGGTTGAATATAAATTGCAAAGCAGTGATTGGGGCGTATGGCATCCCAAAAATCAAGCACAAATTCTTTGGAATGGTAAAATGGTTGGTGCGATTGGAATTATTCATCCGCAGGTTATGGCTGATGCTGTTGGTTTTGAAGTTGATTTAAATGCGATTGATTTTGAAAAAGTGAAAACATCGGTTGCGCCGGTATTGTCAAAATTTCCGAAAACAGAGCTTGATTTTACTTTTGTTTGGAATGGTGTTTATGCGGACTTAGATGCGATTTGGCAAAAATTCAAGCATCCATTGGTAACAAAATATTGCTTATCGGGTGTGTACGAAAACAAGTTTACTTTAACATTTACCGTGTCCAGTACGGAGAAAACACTTGATAAAGCGGAAATTAATAAAATCCATCAAGAAATTCTTGACTTTGCAACGCGATATAGTGTACATCTAGGATAGTGAACGAGAATATATTTTACATTGACGCTAAGACGAAAATTGTTGATTTTTTAACAACAGAGTTTTCGGGCACTTTTCCTTTGAAACTGCAAAATCGCTTCTTGAATTTCTTTCCACAAATTGCTAATTATGAAGAAGAAGGGCACAAATACAAGCCAGCAATTTTCTTCACAAATAACATTGATGCGGTAGTTAAAAACGTTCCAAACGCAACCAAAATTGTTTTATTTAATGATGATAATGAAAACATGTTTGCGTCTCGTTTGAAGAGTTTGGTGCCGTTCTGCAACCATAACTGGTGTGTTTACATTTCGATATCGGAAGAAAATATTGAATACGGTATTTTCCGTATTATTAATAGTATTAAAGATGAAAGTCTGGAAACTGTTTTGTTTAAATCAGAAGTTTTGCAAGAAAAAAGCAATAAATTGTTTGGAATTTATGTTTATGCGGAGAATACTTGGACAATTACGATGCGAAGTTTTAAAGGTCGCGTGGTGAACGTTAATTTCGCTTTGGATATTCGGGTAGTGAATAACTGGGAAGAAGAAATTAAAGAATTTGTTGATGCCAGCTTTTCAAAATTACGTACCAGCGCGAAAAAGTTGCAAGAAATTAAAAATATGTATCGCAATATCTTTCGTAATGTTTCGCGTTCGGTTGATGGTACAATCTGTGTGGTTGTGGATTCGGAGTATGAACCTGATGCTTTTTTTGAAGATGGTATTTGGTTATCGGAACCGATTAGTTTTTCGAAAATGTTTGCGCAAACCAATCAATATAACGAGCAAAAATTGGCGACCATATCCAATGTATTTGTTACGATGTTGAACTTTGACGGGATTACGGTGGTGGATAATAAAGGTCAAATCCGTGCTTACAATGTTTTTATTGAAACGAATATGAAAGTGGCGGGGAATATTATCGGTGGTGCACGTAAAAGAGCAGCTTATACGATTATTAACAGTAAACGTCCGAATATTATCGGTGTTTATTTCCAAAGCCATGAAGGTGAAATTTTCTATTCGCCCGTTAAAAAGTAATCAATGATTTGTGTTAATTGGGGCACAATGCTGGTTAAGTATTTTCTTTGGATCGGGTGTTCCAACTTGTCGTCCCCGAGTTCGATTGTGAAAGACGGAATGTTGTGGTGCAGTGCTAAATAATCCGTCAATCCGCCGAAGGATTTTGCCGAAAGGATTGCAGGGAAGTTGGTTATATGGGAAAGCGTTGCGGCGTTGGCTTCGTCTTCTTGGCGGCTGTAATAAATAATGTTGCCCTTGCTGTGTAGGGCTAAACTGATAGTTGGTTGAAACTTTTTGATGAAACGCAGTAAGGCGCGGTTTTCGGGTTCGCTGTGTGGTTTGCGTCCAATATAGTTGGCGGGGGCAGGTGTCGTGATGTTGGTTTGACTTTGCCCCCAGCCGGCGTCAAAGTTGACATTCAGGTCGACGGCGCGAATATTGGCTTTCCAAAGACTGAAATCATTGGATTGGTTGATGCGGCAGAGAAATTTTTGGCGGCGGCGTGGTAAGTGCTTGCACCCACGGGTGGCAAGTGTGGTTCCATCGGGGTTACAATAGGGGATTGCGGCGATACACCAATTATTGGGTATGTTTTTGTGTTGTTGGAGCCAAGTTTGCAGCGCCAGTGATGTAATCCATTCGCGTGCATGCATACCGGCGGTAATTAAAAGACGGTTTTTGGCGTTCGGGTTGCCAATTTGATAGGCAAGAATCGGCTTTTTAAGTACGGAATAGCCAACAATTTGAGTGTTCAGTAATTGGGCAAGGTCAAGATAGTTTTTAATGCCGGCAGGTAGGTTTTCGGTGCCGAAAAAGTCGCATCCCCAATGCATGGTGGCGGCGGAGAAGTGCTTTTTAAAGTAATCAATATGGTTTGTTATATCATAACAACCACAAGATATAGGGGCGCGCGTTAAAAACTCGGGTACCAAAGCCAGACCGATGCAGCCGCCGGATTGAATGATGGCGTGAATTTGGCGGTTGGTTAAATTGCGTCGATGACGGCAAATTGCATTCAATGCGGTGTGGGTACAAATCATTTGTCGGGTGGTAAAACGGGCAAATTGCCAAAAGCTTCGGCGGTTAAGGTGGGCGGTGTCAATTTGGATTCCAGCGCTTTCTAAGTATTCAATAATTTTGTACCCTAATGGGGTGATGCCTTGATGACTGTGTGCGCCACCAGCCAAATTGTTGGCGTAGTTCCACGTTAGCCCAACACTGTGTGGGTGCAAGGCGACCAAGCACTCGACGTTTTCCATGGTTAAAAACCAAGCGTCTTCAATGTGCAGGCGGCAGAGTGGGTATTTCGGGTTGTTTTTGATTTTATCGAGTATGATTTTTTTTGCGGCAATCACTGCCAAAGGGTCGTTGAGTTCGGTGGTCCACACGGAAAGCCAGACTTCATCAACGCCTTGCTTTTTGATTTGGCGTAAATAGGGTAACAATTTTTCGGGTGGTAATTCCAATAAAGCGTCATTATGCAAATCAATCATCACTATGTTTATGCGGGGAATGGTTGCAAAATTGTCATAAATCGTGATATAATAGATAAGACTGTTAAGTCGACACGTGGGGGCGATTGGCTTCGACGGTTGGCGGGCGGTTCGTTAAGCATACCGGCGGGGTAACCATACGTTAATTGGTTGCAAAAGTCTAAATGCAGACAATAATGCATCTTCTTTCGCTTTAGCTGCTTAAGTAGCTTTATGCAAGGACGGACGACGCGTTTTCACTCTTTATAATGGTCGTCGGCAAACAAAGGGTCAACGGTTTACCACAACCACGGCATGACGGTGGGTGGTACGCGGCATTGAAAGTCGGCCTTGGTCGTCGCAACCTGTCGTTAGGTTAGCGGTCAATTTTAAATAACGACTGTGTATGGAGAAGTACGAACAAGATTCCAATCGGACCCGGGTTCAATCCCCGGCGTCTCCACCATAAAAAAAGACCGTTGTTGCGGCCTTTTTTCTTTGTTATTTATGTTTATAATGTGTTATTCTCAGTTTAGATGTTTGAATTAACAAATGATCAAAGAAAATGTTTTGCACTTGTGTCGATTAACGAAAAGTGGGAATGTGTGGAAGCAAAGCCAAGTCCATATGATGATTTTAAAACCTATGTTTTTATACAAGAGAATACAATCGTAAAATGCGTTCTGTCGGGAGATAATTATTATTCCGAGTATGAAATGGATGAACAAGTTAGTCCTGATCGTAAATTTTTGTTACCGAAAACTTCAAAAGGTAAACTTGTATTGTTGACGTCTGCTAATATTTTGAAACGCAAGGGCATCGGAATGTGTTTAACTTATAAGAAAAAACATATTGGAATTTTTAATTTAAACACTGAATGTTATTATTTTTCAAATGAATACTTGCAACATGAAATTTGTAGTATCAGTGATTTTTCTGATTGGGTTAAAAAGTGGTGCATCGAAACAACTGATGCGGATATGTTGGATATGCTGCATTTTTCTCAACAAAAACGTAAACATGTTAAGTTTTGTGAAGGTGATGTCTTTCGATTTAAAATTGATCGTCGACTGTATGGGTACGGAAGAATCTTGCTGGATTTTGATAAAATGCGTAAACAAAAAGAGCCGTTTTGGGATATTTTGATGTGCAGACCTTTGATTTGCAGTGTGTATCATATCGTTACGGAACGCGCAGATGTTTCTATTGATGAAATCAAAAACTTAAAATCACTTCCTTCCACAGTAATGGCTGATAATTCAATCTACTATGGTGAATACGAAATTATTGGGAATATACCAGTTTTCAGCGATGAAGATTATCCCGTCATGTACGGCAAAAGTATTTGTATGGGGGATAATGCGGTTTGTTATCAGTGCGGAAAAGTTTATCGTAGAATTGAAAATGGTGATGAGTTATATGCAGGTTTTAGAAACAATGGAGTTTCTTTTGTTCTTAATTTTACGTTGCCGATTCTCAAGCAGTGTATAAAAAATGGGTCTAATAATCAGTATTGGGAAAGTTATTATCATCATTGGGTTGAGAGTGATTTACGTAATCCGAAATATGCGGAAAATCTACAAAAAATAAAAATACAGTTTGGTCTATAATGTATTTAACAAATACGTTGTATAAAAACAAATAAAATACAAAAAATAATGATATGGCAAATATCAAAGATAAAAATTTAAAAGAAGAAAAAAACAAGCAAATAGAAAAACAAGAGACCGCGTTGTGTACCGATTGTGTGGATTGTGATTGTGGTAGCGGATACGACACTGGTTTTTTGTATCCGTTTTGGAGCGATTTATTTTGGGAAAGACCTTTGCGGCGCGAAATGGGTAATTTGCAAAATTTAATGCGTACGGATATTCAAGAAACTGCAAACGCTTACGAATTTAAAGTAGAAGTTCCGGGTACGGAACGCAAAGATTTAAACATCGGTTTTGAAAGTGGTTATTTAACCATTGCGGTCAATAAAATTGGCAGTGGAACACAAAGTCAAAATAAGTATTTGCGGCGGGAAAGGGTGGCAAGTGCTGCATCGCGTAGTTTTTATGTTGGTGATATTGACCAAACGCAAATTAAAGCGACTTTGCAAGATGGAATTTTGACTGTAATGGTACCTAAGGAAGTTAAAAGTCAACGTCATCAAATTGAAATTAAATAAAAATAATCAAAAACAAGAAAACCCTGTCATTTTGGCAGGGTTTTTGTTTGGTGGGAGTTCACGGACTTGAACCGCGGACCGACCGGTTATGAGCCGGTTGCTCTAACCAACTGAGCTAAACTCCCGTAATGTAAATGTAACAACAATATAGATGATTGTCAAATAATTTGCTTTTGACAAATGGTTTTTTATGGTGTATAATTACTTTTGTAATCGGCCGGGTGGTGAAATTGGCAGACGCGTCGGACTCAAAATCCGATATCGGCAACGATGTGTGGGTTCAAGTCCCACCCCGGCCACCAATTGTTAATTAAAAATACGGAGATTTTATGTTACAAAAGCTAAATGGTAGCGTTGGTTTTGTTATTAAAATAACAGTTGAAATTTTTTTAGTTTTGCATAGCATTGTTACGGCGTTGGCTTGTTTTTATTGCTTGTTTCATGGTTTGTTTATTTGGATTTTATGGCTTGTGCTTGAATTAATTGGTGCTTGGATTGTGGCAATGTTTCTTTATGGATTTGGAACAATTGTGCAAAATAGCGAAAAAATTGTAGAAAAAATTGAAAAAAATAATGAAACTGAAGAATCTAATTTGAGTTCTTTAAAAGTTACAAATGAAAAAATCGATGATTTACAACATGAATTTAGTCAATGGCAAACTGAAATTAAAAAACTTTCTGATGATGAACTTGCGGAAAGATTGAAAAATCAAAAAGATTGGCAAGATGAATACATTATTTTATGTCATGCTGAAATTAAACGACGTGAAAGTAATAAAGGTTGTTAGTGTTTAAAACAGACAGTGGGTGGTAATAATAACGCTTAGATAAAAGGAGTGTTAAAATGAACCCATTAGATATTAAAACTAAAAATGTAGATGAATACTTCATGAGTTTTCAAAAGATGTATCCAAAAGCTTATGATAAAAAAACAACAAATCCATACACTAAAACACGTGTCATTTTGATGAACGGGACAGAGTATGAAAGTGTTTGGTTTTTACACCAATTTGCGCGTCATTGTGATGTTCAAGAAATTAAAGAAGCTTTGGCGATGGTGCGAAGTCAAGAACAGCAACAACAAAAAATGATTGCTTGTTTGAAACCATTAGATGAAAGTATTTTGGAAACGACCTTGGCTTATGAGCAATTGGCAATTGATTTGACAGCGACATTAGCGCAAACCGATGTCAATAAAAACAATATTGAAGCTTTAGATTTTGCTTTATTGGAAGATTTTGACCATTTATATCGTTACAGCAATTTGATGATGTTAGATATGCCAAAAGCTGATCCAGCTGATTTAGTCGGTAAATTTACCGAAATTATGCCGGGACGTCCGACTTTGGCTCATCATCGTTATCCAAAAGACAACTTACGGAAAGCCATGAATGCAGACAAAAGTGACCTTTATTCGAAGTTAGTGGCAAATATTATCACAGCGGCGGAACAACAAACCATGAATTACTACATGAATATCGCGCAATGGTACAAAAATGATTTAGGACGTCAACTATATGCAGAAATTGGTATGGTTGAAGAAGAACACGTTACTCAATATGAAAGTTTGAAAGACCCAACTTGTACTTAATTAAAACAATAAGTGTTACATGAATATACCGAAGCTTATTTGTATTACAGTATGGCTGAACAAGAAGTTGTACCGCATATTAAACAAATATGGGAACATTTCTTCGAAATGGAGTGTGCTCATTTGCAATTAGCATGCAAAATGTTGGAAAAATATGAAAAAACAGCACCAAGTAAAGTAATTGGGAAAGGTGAATTTCCACAATTATTACAACTTGGAACAAATAAAGATTATGTGCGTGATGTTTTGGAACGTACGGTTATGTTGACCAGTAATCGTCAACGCTATGTTGATGTGATGAATTTACCTGCGAACGCGGATTTCTTCCAATACCAAGAGAAAGTGATTGAAGATGTAAATTCGACACCAAGTCATGCGGTTGTGGCGGAAGCAATTGCAAAAACAGGACAAGATTATCGTTTTCAAGATAAGGCTCATCCGATTAAAGAGTTGCAAAATCGCAAGAAAGATAATACTGAATTGGCGCGCAGTCGCACTGAAGTTAAATAAATTTAACAAAATAGTTGCATTTTATTAAATTTGGTGTTAATATAAAGAAGTGGGCCACAAGGTCCATTTTTTTAAACCATTTAAGGAGCGGCGATATGGAAACCAAATTTCAAGATTTATGCCAAAAAGTAGTTACCGAAGCGGGTTATGAATTATTGCGTGTAACTTGGAAAAATCGTGAGTTGTGTTTTTATATTAACAAAGAGGGTGGCATCAACCATACCGATTGTGAAACCGTTACGAGGTTAATTGAACCAATCGTTGATGCTAATGATCGTGAATTGGGTGAAAACTACAGTTTATCGGTTAGCAGTGAAGGCATTGATGGAAAAGATTGGGAGTAAAAGGAGATTATAATGACATCAAAAGATTTTTTCGTTGCTTTAAACATGATGGCCACTGAACGTGGTATGGAGATTAGTGAAATTATTAAAGATTTAGAAGAAGCTTTATCTGTTGCTTTCCGTAAAGCACATGGGGAAGCGATGAATGCACGTGTGGCTTTGAATCCAGAACGTAATACAATTCGTGTTTATAGCTATAAAACTGTTGTTGCGGACGAAGATGAAAAATTAGATTCGGACGAAGAAGGTTTTGTGCCTTTTGACTATGATAAGTTTATTACTTTGAGCGAAGCTCGTGAAATTAAGAAATCGGTTAAAGTGGGTGATGTTTTAGAACAAGAAGAAAACCCAAAAGATTTTGGTCGTGTAGCAGCAGTAGCTGTAAAACAAGTTTTGAATCAAAAAATTAAAGAACGTAACCGTAATGCTGCATTGGAAGAAATGTCAACACGTGAAGATAAAATCGTTACAGCTAAAGTTAATCGCTATGAAGGTGGTAAATATTTCTTGGAAATTCCGGGTAGTTCTTTAGAAGGTATTTTAGATGAACGCAATAATTTCCCTGGACAAACATTCAAAATTGGTGATTTTGTTAAGGTTTATGTACCAAAGATTAAAGATATCGGTTATACAAACGATGTTTTTGTAACTCGTACTCGTCCGGAATTTGTTAAAACTTTATTCATGTTAGAAGTTCCTGAAATTGAAAAAGGCGAAATTGAAATTAAAGCTGTTGCTCGTGAAGCTGGTTACCGTACTAAAATTGCAGTGGCATCAATGATTGCAAACATTGACCCTATTGGTGCTTGTGTTGGTGCAAAAGGTGCGCGTATTAATGCTATTTTAGATGAAATTCGCCCAGAAAAAGTTGATATCATTCCTTGGAGTGAAGATCCACTAGAATTTATTGCTTCGGCTTTATCTCCAGCAACTGTTTTACGCGTTGAAGCTAACGAAGAAGAAAAACGTGCTCGTGTTGTTGTTCCAAATGACAAATTGTCTTTGGCAATCGGTAAGGCAGGTATGAATGTTCGTTTGGCGGCTAAATTAACCGGTTGGAAAATCGATGTTAAGAGTGAAGAAAAAGCAAATGCCGAAGATGCAGCTTACATTGAGGAATTTACACTCGGTGGCGAATAATTCAAATATTCAACGTATTTGCTGTGTGTGTCGTAAGATGCAACCAATCACCCAAATGACGCGTGTTGTGCGCACTCAGGGTGATTTTTTGGTGCAAGGACAAAAACGTTTAAATGGTCGCGGGGCACATGTTTGTCCGCAATGTAACCAAAGTCCAAACTTGCAGAAATGTTTGGCACGTAGTTTTAAGGCGCCGATTCCAAAGGAGATTATTCAACAAATTAACAGAGATTATGTTTGATATTTATCAAAAATCTGTGTTATAATGTTTCGTTTGGAAGGGTGTCAGAGTGGTCGAATGAGCTTGTCTCGAAAACAAGTGTGCCTCACGGTACCGCAGGTTCAAATCCTGTCCCTTCCGCCAAATTTCGTTTTAAATTTTTTCATATACAAAGGTAAAGGAGTAGTTCTATGAAGTTTTGTGAACGTTGTGGTACTTAAGTTTTGGATGAAGCGGAGGTATGCTCTCAGTGTGGTTGCAATGTGACTGCGGCAATTCTAGTCAATACAACACAGGCGCAACCCCACAAATTCTGTAATCATTGTGGTAGTCAAGTTTTACGTGAAGCGGTGATGTGTCCAAAATGCAAAGGAGATTTAGGCATTCATCAACCAGTCGCGAATGGCAAAATATTGCAAGTTTTGGCAAAAGTTTTTATGGTTTTGGGGATTGTGGCTTGTGTCGGGCTTTCAATCTTCTTTTTTGTCGCGGCAACTGCTTTAAATGAAGTTAACGCTTTTGACGGTTATCTGGTTGGTAGTATTAATTTAACACTGCTGATAAGAGTTTATTTTATCTGTTCAATTGTTACCTTGTTGCCTTTGTTTTATATAATTCCGATGACGGCATATTATTTCAAAGCCACAAAAAACAAAAAACCTGTGGGAACGGCTTTCAAAATATGTACGTTACTTTTTGTGAATATGATTGCAGGAATTTTAATGATCTGCGATAATAATGAAAACAAGTAAGAGATTTAAACAAAGGAGAAAAAATGAAATTTTGTGAATATTGCGGAAAACAAGTTTTAGGTGAAGTCACAACTTGTTCAGGATGTGGGGCAACGGTCGAACAAAAACCAGAGAAAACACAAGTAGCATCAAATTTTAAATATTGTGTTCATTGTGGTAATCAAATTTTGAGTGAAGCTGTGATGTGTCCAAAATGTGGTAGTTCGGCTGGAAAAAATAAAAGAAATATTTCTAACGGAGATAAAAGCCGCGTATTAAAACTTGCAGTCAAAATTTTCATGTTGATTGCTGTTGGCAGTTGTATTGCAAATGGGGTAGGTGCCTTGTTGACTTCGACTTGGGTTGTGTTAGGTGCTGGGCACTTTGTAGTTTCGCATGTTATATTTTCTTCACTTATTCCGTTGGTTTGGATTATTCCGATGACAATTCATTATTTTAAAGCTACGAAAAATAACCAACCCGTTGGTACAGGTTTTAAGGTTTGTACATTAATTTTTGTTAATTTTATTGCGGGAATCTTGATGTTTTGTGATGCGAGTTTAAACAATTCAAAAAGTGATACAAGCAAAAATTAAGAATTTGCCACTTTTATTGATCAATTATGTGGAGTGCTGTATCTAAAACGTTGAAATCGGGGTCAAAGACAACTTCGCCGTTGAATTTGTTGCCTTTAATTACTGTGGGTAGCCAAATTTTATCAGCCGAGAACATCTTATTGTAAGGAATTTGGTCGAGATGATACCATGCCGGACGCATTTCTTCGGTCTCAATAATTTTGCCTTCAAAATCGTTGGCCACAAAAACCGAAGTAATTTCTTGTTCTGTTGCATCAAATCCCCCAAGCTTAAAAGTTATTGTGGCTACGTGCGTGGTATTTAAAGGAGTTACGCCAATTTCTTCTTGGGTTTCGCGAATCATGGCTTGTTCGATTGTTTCGCCCGGTTCAATTTTGCCGCCGATACCGTTGAATAAACCTACTCCAAAACCGCGTTTCTTTTCGGCTAATAAAATTTGGTCATTTTTCATAATGAAAAGTAGTGTAGTACGTTTTATGTGCATGGTTATTCTCCTTGTATTTCTGTCACTAGTTGGGTGGCTATTACGCGCGCATTAGTGCGAGTTAGTCCGTCAATTGTATTTGAGTTGATGATAAGTCCATCGCCTTCGTAAGCTTTGGGACCATTTTGAATAATGTTCACGGCAAATAAATTGTTTTGAACGGAGATAAATTTGTGAAGTTTGGATTTTTCAATCCATTTTACGGTGTGTTCGTTGCTTTCTTTGGTGGAAATTTCGGTTTGCTTGGAACTGTTTAAGTGTCCGAAAACGATATGCAAGGTTGCATGGCGGTTAACCCCTTTATAATCGGCGTAAAAGTGATTTAGTAGCATAATGGGATAAACATTGTCGATTGTGATATCGGTATAACCTGTTTCTTCTATGGTTTCACGGATTGCGGCAGCGGACGGCGTCTCATCGTTTTCGCGACCACCAAGCACAAATGATTTACAATCGCGATGTATAGAGTTGACACAAAGATAACTATCTTCGGTCCAGTGTTTAATAACAGTGATAACACTTTGCCTAGTTTGAATTGGTAAATCGGGGCGAATGGCTTGGTTACCTGTTCCTCGGTATAATGGTGCAACTACTTGTTTAATAGGTATGTTGTTTTGTTGTGCAATTATAAAATGTTTTTGAATGTGGGCAGGAATTAAAAAATATGCGTTTTTGATAGATGAAATTTGAAGAATAACTGGTAATTTTTCTCCTGTAAGCGGGTGAAAAATCTCACCTTGAATTGGAAAAGGGACTACCACGGCGGTAGCCCCATAAATAAGTTCAGGATAGATAATTTCGCATGAAAGCTTTTCATTGCAAGATGTGTTTAAACTAATCTTCATTATCATAATGTAACATAATACTTCAAAAAAATGAAAATACTTATTACATGTTAATTAAATAATGCATCAAAAGTATTTGGGCCAGCGATTCCATCGGCAGTTAGTCCATTTGCGGCTTGGAAAGCACGCACTTGATTAGCTGTATTAGGTCCGAAAATGCTATCAAGTGTGGTTGGAAATCCTTTAACATACAATGCGGATTGTAAAATCCAAACCAAATTACCGCGACTACCTTGAGCAATATTACGAATTGCGGATTTGGTTTTTGGTCCAAAGATGCCGTCAATGGTTAATCCAGCACCGTAAGTTAAATTTAATTCGGTTTGTAAAGCTCTTGTCAAAGCTCTTTGTGATTGTGGTCCCCAAATTCCATCGACTTTCAAGCCAGCGCCGTAGCGTGCGTTGAGTGTGTTTTGAATGCTGCGAATGGTGCTGTTGCCTGTTGTTGGCGGAGTCGGGGTTGGTGGGGTATTGTTATCTGGTGGGGTATTGCCATTATCTGTAGAGCCAGATGGGTTACAAGTAACACCTACCGATTGCCCTAGACTACGAGCGATTGCATCGGCGTATTGGTCAAATTTTTGGTCAAACAGCTCGTTATCTTGAGCATTGTTAATAAAACCAAGTTCTAAAAGTAATGCTGGAGCCCTGGTTTCGCGTAAAACACTTAAATTGGCGCGTTTAACTCCGCGATTGCTTTGAATACCAACACTAGCAATTGCTTGCTGTAAGGATTCGGCGGCTTGTAAGGATTTGTTAGATGCGTTAGTGTAAATGAGTGTTTCAACGCCGTTAGCGGTATTGTTTGTAGCTGAGTTACGGTGAAATGCGACAAATAAGTCGGTATTGCGGTTGTTGCTTATACGGCTGCGTTCCAATAATGGAATAAATTCGTCGGTTGTTCGCGTATAAACAACATTGATGCCACAGCGTTGCAGTCTTTCACCAACGGCTTTTGCTAAGCGTAAGTTATCGTTTTTCTCTAAACGGGTACCATTAACTGCACCCGCATCGTATCCACCATGTCCTGCGTCAATTACAATTGTTGCCATGGTTATAGTTATGGTAGAAACATTTTTTTTGTTACTGCCATAAACTGGAAATAGTTTAAAAGGAGAAATATGGGATTAGGATATCTTAAAATCGCAGCAACAACCGGTAATGGTGTTGGACCTGTTGCAAATGCATCTTACATAATAAAAGATAAAAATGGAGCTGTATTATATACTGGACTAACTGATGAAAATGGGGATAGTCCGGTTTATTCATTACCAGCGCCGGATAGAGAGTTTTCACAGTCGCCACAATCAAGGGTAACGCCTTATGCGTTATATGATGTATCAATTCGTCAAAAGGATTTCCAAAGCATTGATAAAATAGATGTACAGGTATATGATCAAATAACAACAGTAGTGGAATTAAATTTGGAGCCATATATTCGTGGACAAGATGATGCTGACCAGAGTTTTGTTACGCCACCGCCAAATGTAGCTTTACCAACTACGACACGGGGGCAAATTGGTACGAATACTTTGCCAGATGGACGAGTTTTGACTAGTGTGATTGTTCCAGATTTCATTACAGTTCATTTAGCTGCACCAAATACAAGAGCGGCGAATGTAAGAGTGCGCTTTTCGGATTATATAAAAAATGTAGTTTCAAGCGAAATCTATCCAACATGGCCGACTAATGCGATATTAGCAAATATAGCTGCGATTGTAACTTTTGCTTTGAATCGGATTTATACAGAATGGTATCGGTCGCGTGGGTACGATTTCGATATCACAAGTTCAACTGCTTTTGATATGGCATATGTGCCGAATCGCGAAATTTATGCCAATATTTCTGAACTTGTGGATAGTGTGTTTACTGTGTATGCACAACGCGAAGGTTTCCGTAATCCGTACTTTACCGAGTTTTGCAATGGAACAACATCAACATGTAATGGGTTATCACAGTGGGAAACGGTGTCTTTGGCGAATAATGGGTTATCTGTTTTAAATATATTAAGGTATTATTATCCAAATGATTTAATTTTAAGTAATGCGCCGACCGGTGTCGTACAAAATTCATATCCAGGAACTCCTTTGCGAGTAGGTTCTTCTGGTACTGATGTTCGCCGTATTCAAACTTATTTAAATCGTATTCGTCAAAATTTCCCGTTGATTCCTTTAATTAGTCCAGTTGATGGTTCTTTTGGGACTAGAACACAAGATGCGGTTAGAGTTTTTCAAAGGACATTTAATCTAACCAGTGACGGTGTGGTAGGGGTAGGAACATGGAATAAAATATCACAAATTTATACCGCAGTGACTGGGTTAGCAGAGTTGAATGGTGAAGGTGAACGGATTGGAGTCGGTAA
Organism: Clostridia bacterium; assembly: GCA_045538225.1. Lineage (GTDB taxonomy): Bacteria > Bacillota > Clostridia > Christensenellales > UBA1242 > RGIG8050. Next base: position 16,596 of record JAZSQY010000039.1, read on the forward strand.
CACTCCGCCGACAACGGTATTAAGACAAGGTAGTCGCGGTAGTGATGTGTTGCAATTACAATTTTTATTGAATTATATTGCTCAATTTTATCCTACATTATCAAGTGTTGCACAGGATAGCGTTTTCGGAGCTAATACAGCTAGTGCTGTGCGTAGTTTCCAAAGGTTGTTTGGCTTAACCGCAGATGGGGTTGTTGGACCTGCAACATGGAATAAGTTATATCAAGTGTATCTAACATTACAAAGCGGCGACTCTCCGTCGGGTGGAACTGGTAATAATCCAATCCCTTGGCCTGGTGTTTATTTGCGTCAGGGTAGCACTGGTAGTAATGTTTCTACATTGCAAAGATTGTTAAATAATGCTCGTAATACTTATGCACAATTGCCATTTTTGCGGGTTGATGGGATTTTTGGTGCTAATACCAACAATGCAGTGCGTATATTTCAGCGAGCGGCAGGGCTAACTGTTGACGGAATTGTGGGGCCAAGTACCTGGAATGCATTAGCGCGCCTATCGTCATAAGTTTGACACTATGGCTGCAAAATGATATAATAACATATGAAAAATATTTATTACATCGGATACCGTCAAGGTGATGCGGAAGCAAGTTTCTACAATCAAACCATGGACGGATACTTCGCGGGTAGTATTACCGAATTAGGTAATAACAAACGCGGAAATGTTGCTCACAATGCGACAACGCGCGTTCAATTAAGTCAAAATGTTGAATTTGACGAACGCAATACAAAAATTATTCGCGAATTTATTAATGAAAAATGTCGTGAAATTGTGGCAAGGGTTCCAGATGCATACTTTTATCCTTATTCGCCAGTTTATGCTAGTTATGTACCAGATGAATTAAAAGATCGTATTTTATGTTGTAATGATCCAAAAGTTTTCGCAGTTTTGGATAGTAAATTTCAATTCCGTAAAATATTTAAAGATGTTTTACCATTTGCGCCATATGAATATGTGGTTGGTTCAGAAATTATCAAACGCTTGAAGGATGGTACTTATCCAGAGAAAAAAGAAGTTGTTATTCAGCGTGATTATGGTTCTGGTGGTTTCGGTACCTTGGTTGTAAGTAAAAAATATTTCGAAGATCCCAAATTCAAAGAACGCTCAATTCAAGAAATCTATCCAAAAGAAACTTATTTGGTTAGTGATTATATTGAATCTATTTGTTCAACCAGCTTGCACTTAATCGTTTCAAATAATGAAGTGCACATTTTACCTTCTTCGTATCATCGTTATGTTGATCACCATAAATTGGATTATGTAGAATTTAAGGCTTTTAATAAGTTGCCAAAGGAAATGTTGGAACAAGCTTACGAATATGGGTATAAGTTTGGTGAATTTGTTCGAACCAGTAAAAAATACCGCATGCGTGGTTGGGTCCATATTGACCTGTTGTTTGGTGTCGATGGTAAAGTTTATACGATGGAAGCAAATCCGCGTTTCGGTGGAGAAATTGGTTTGGAAAACCGTGTTTTCCGTGCGGCAGGGTTAGAATCAGTGTTTGAATACAATTATCGTGCGTTCTATGATGAAAAGACCGATTTTGCCGAAGGTTTGAAAAAAGTTAAACC
>JAZSQY010000056.1:0-14113 GCA_045538225.1 Clostridia bacterium
TCACTACCAACTTGAGCTAACCAAATCTTAAACGGTTCAGCTTTCTTGCTTGGAATAGATTGTACTAAACGTAAAATTCCTTTCGTATTTAACACATCTTGCAGGTAAAACTTACCGTCGGCGGATTGCAATTTCAGTTGACTACAATTTGTAGTCAACTCACTTCCCTCTTCTTTTAATCTAGTTTTTAATACACTCCAATATTTTCGCGGATTAGGGCTATCAGTTAAAACTGCAACCACATCTGTAACTGAAAAATACCAATCTTCTTCCTGCTCATTCCAAGCCGTACGCACTTTTTTACCTTCAAAAACTTTAATATTTGACATTTGTAACTCCCTAGACAGTATATAACATGGAACTATTTAGCGTCTATAAAATATAAGGTTATAACTATTTTTATAATTTATTAAAAAAGAGCCCAAATACCGTTTTTGAGCTCTTCCTAAATAATCTTGTGTAGTAAGCACAAAAAATTACACTATATAATGTGTATTTTGAAGTGCTTTTACGTCTAATGTGGGACGGGAGATGGGAATCGAACCCACGCATAATGGAGCCACAATCCATTGCCTTACCACTTGGCTACACCCGTCATAACTGACATAGTCATTATAACACTATGTCAAATTTTTGTCTAGACTTATGCGCGATCTACGTAAGCACCAGTTCTCGTGTCTACACGAATTTTATCGCCGTTATTAACAAACATGGGAACTTTAGTTTCAATTCCGCTTGATAATTTAGCCGTTTTCAATGCATTACGTGCTGTGTCGCCCGCCACACTTGGTTCAGTTTCCGCAACAGCCAACACAACAAAGGTTGGTGGCACAATGCTGGCAATTTTACCATCGATGTAGTTAAACGTACAAACAATCGGTTCGCCATTTTCATCATTGTATTTCAATGCAGTTTCACACAAATCACGATTTACTGGAATATCTTCATATGTTTCCATATCCATGAAGTGCACAATTTCGCCATCAATGTAAGAATATTGCAATTCTTTCTTTTCAACTTCAACATCTTCCAAAACAGGATTTCCTTTGAAGTTTTCCACACTAATTGCTCCGGTCTTTACGTTGCGGATTTTCGCACTAATTGCCGCAGCCAAACGTGGTTGTTGACGGAATTCGTAGTCAATAACTTCGTAAACTACACCGTCCATTTTAAACAATTTTCCAGGTCTTAAACTTTTTGCTTCCATAAAGATATTATAATATACATCAAATAATTTGGCTAGCTTTTATTTTCCTGTTTATTCATGCAACCCTTAGGTTTTATCCTTTATTAGCTCTTGCTCTTGCTTTTGCTCTTTTCTTGTTTCTTCTCTTAATTTTATGCTGGATGGCTTTTTTCTTAACTGCTTGGTAACCTTCTTTAACTTTCCTTGCCATGAACTTCATATTTATAATTGGCACAGCAACAACAAAAATTGCAGTCATAATTTTGTTGACAGGAGGCATTAACAACGCCCCTTCCAAAGCCGGTTTTAACCCAGCAATCAGACAAACTTGTAACCATTGCTGATCAAAAATCGCTTCCAATGTTGCCAAACTCGTATAGAGTAATACATGTGAAAATCTCTCAACAAGATTTAACACACCCGAAATAAATCCGGCTTCTGGATCTCCCCATTTTTTTAAATACACTGCCAATTTAATTACCAAATTCGGGCCCGTAGTATTAAGAGCTTGCTCGACCACAGTATCAGCAGTGGCAATCAGTGGTTTAATTGCGGTTATATTAACAGCTTCACGCCAAACTTGAATTAATAACGGCAAGGTAATTGGCTTACCCGGTCGCCATTTAATAAAACCATCAAACGGATCCTTTTCTCCTCTTACGGTCGCCAAATCTTGACGGACATCATTTACAAATTCGCTTCCTTTTTCTTTGATTGCCGATTTCAGCCCGCCTGTACCGTCTTCTTCATCCTCGCCTTCCTCGTCACCATATTCGTCGTCATACTCAGCATCATCTTCTGCGTCACCATCTTCGTCATCATCAGAATTTAAGTTTTCTTCATCGTCATCTATGTCCGCACTTCTATCCCTTCCAGTGCCCCCCACAGCATAATCATCTCCACCATTATAATTTGTGAATGCACTGGATGGATTATAATCCACATCTGTCAAATGATCTTTATTCGTGGGAAATCCCGTTTGCAAATCATTATTATCGGCTAAATAATCTTCATAAGAGTACTTCAAAGAATTTTCTGGATTCTCTCCAGATTGTACTTCACCGAATTCGTTTTCCCCCGCCATTGATATAGCATAATGCTTAAACACATTTATCGCAAATCATTTGATAATCTTTTTTAGATGTAATAAATTAAACATATGAAAAATGCTTTCACAAAAACAAACGATGAAATCATTACCGCACTATCAACTTCACCGCAAGGACTGTCATCAACAGAAGCGCAAACACGCTTACTGAAGTACGGAAAAAACGAACTTGCGAAAACACAGAAAAAATCATGGGTCGTGCGTTTCTTCGCTCAATTCAAAGACATCATGATTATCTTGCTCTTGGCTTCGGCAACCATATCCTTAATCTTTGGTATTATTGAGAAAAAAGGCGCCACCGAATTCATTGACACGGCTATCATTTTATTCATTGTCATTTTAAACGCAATTCTCGGCGTTGTCCAAGAATCCAAAGCCGAAAACGCGATGAACTCGCTTAAAAAAATGTCGCAGCCGTATTCCAAAGTATTACGCGATAACCAGGTCATTTTCGTAAAAACGTCAGACTTAGTTATTGGTGACATTGTCTTATTAGAGGCCGGCGATGTCCTTCCCGCCGATTTACGTTTTCTTGAATGCGTTAACTTAAAATGTGATGAATCAATGTTGACCGGCGAAAGTCTGCCCGTCAATAAAAACGCCGACTGCGTCTTGGATGCCAATACCGCACTTGGCGACCGCAAAAACATGGGATTTTCGTCCAGTGTCGTCACTTACGGCCGCGGCAAAGGAATTGTCGTTGCCACTGGACAAAACACCGAAATTGGTAAAATTGCCGGCATGCTAAACCATAACCATAGTAATGAAAAAACCACACTGCAAACCAGCTTAAATAAGTTCGCAAAAATTATTACCGTTTGCGTGCTAGCCATTGCTTTTGCGATTTTCATGATTGACATCTTCTTTACTAACCAACATTGGACAGAATCGTTAATGACCGCCATCGCGATTGCCGTCGCCGCAATTCCAGAAAGCATGATGATTGTTGTAACCATCATTCTTTCTATCGGTGTCACAAAACTGGCCAAACAAAACGTTATTATCCGCCGCCTGCATTCCGTGGAAACTTTAGGTTGTTGCGAAGTAATTTGCTCGGACAAAACGGGTACGATCACCCAAAACAAAATGACTGTGCGCAAAGTTGTCTTCGACAATCATACATTCGACCCATCCAATATCGACAAAGATAAAATGTCAACCTTGTTGGAAAACATGGTTTTATGTAATGACGCCAAAATGCAAAATAACGAATTCATCGGCGACCCAACCGAAACCGCACTACTCGAATGTACCGCAAAATTTGGTTACCAAAAAAACACACTCGAACAAGTTTGGCAACGTGTTAACGAAATCCCTTTTGATTCCAACCGCAAATTAATGACAACTATTAATCAAAAAGACGATACCTGCCGACAATACACGAAAGGCGCTTTCGACGAAATCATCAAATGTTGCAAACAAATATTGATTGCAGGACAAGTTCGTAAAATCACCGCCGACGATATCGCAACTTTAAAACAAGTCAATACCGATTTATGTTCACAAGCATTACGCGTTTTGGGTTACGCTTACCGCGCATGTCAAAACAAAGACGACATCCTGGAAGATGGATTAATTTTTGTCGGGATGACGGGCATGATCGACCCACCCCGCGCCGAAGTACATGACGCCTTACTAAAATGTAAACGTGCCGGTATGCAAGCCATTATGATTACCGGTGACCATAAAGATACCGCCTATGCCATTGCGAAAGAACTCGGCATGGTTACGAAATATTCCGAAGTTATCGAAGGCGCACATTTAGATAACTTTACCGACGAAGAATTAAAAACCGAAGTTACCAAATTTAAGGTCTACGCCCGTGTCAGTCCCGAACACAAAGTTCGCATTGTCCAAGCTTTTAAAGCCTTGGGCAAAGTCGTAGCCATGACCGGCGACGGAGTGAACGATGCCCCCAGCATCAAATCCGCCCATATTGGTGTCGGCATGGGCATTACCGGAACCGATGTCACCAAAGAAGTCGCCGATTTAATTTTAACCGACGACAACTTTGCCACCATCGTACTGGCCGTGGAAGAGGGACGTAAAGTCTACACCAACATCCAAAAAACCATTCAATTTTTGTTGGGTTGCAATATCGCCGAAGTTTTAACCATTTTCCTTGCTACGATTTTCTTCCCACAAATTACATTCTTAACCGTGGTCCAAATTTTATTTATTAACTTAGTAACCGACACGCTGCCCGCGGTCTCCTTAGGCATGGAAGATGTCGAACGCGACGTCATGAGCCAAAAACCACGGAAACAAACCGACAATATTATCAGCCGTAGAATTGCCACCAATATTATTTACCAAGGCGTTCTACAATCACTGTTAATCTTGGGTGTCTTTATTTTGGGCAAAACTTTCTATGGTGCAACCGTCGCATCAACGATGAGTTTCTTAACCTTAAACTTCATCCAATTGTTCCACATCTTTAACGTCCGCACCAACCACTCAATCTTCAAATCCAACCCGTTTAAAAATAAAACACTCATCACTTCCGCCCTGGTCAGTGTCGTCTTGATTCTTTCCGTCGCCTTCATTCCTCTCCTCGCCCAACTTTTCGGTATCGTAAGCTTGTCATGGGTCCAATGGTTAATTGTTATCGGCTGTTCGACCATCATCGTCCCAATCGTGGAAATCGTTAAATTAATCCAAAACTCCCTACAAAAAAACAAATCAACAAAACAATAACCAAATAAAAAACGACAAAAAACCCAAGCACGAAACTTGGGTTATTTTTTTTGGTTGGACTGAGTGGACTTGAACCACTGACCCCCGCCTTATCAGAGCGGTGCTCTAACCAACTGAGCTACAATCCAGTATCCTTACTATAGCACACTACTAAAAATTGTTCAAGTCTTTTTTGTGATTATTTTTTTAGGGGACTTTTTCATTGCATAAAAAAAACGGGCAAACAATTACCCGTTCCTTTCTTCTTTAAAACGTTTTATTTTGTATAAACACGGATAAAGTATTCGCGTGCATGTAAACATACCGGACAAACTTTAGGAGCTTCTTTACCAACAAATGTGAACCCACAATTTGTACATTGCCAAGTTACTGCAACTTCGCCTGCGAACATTGTATTGTTTTTTAATTGGTTTGCTAAATCCAAGAAACGATTTTCGTGATTCTTTTCAATTTGTGCGACACCACGGAATTTTGCCGCAATTTCTTTAAAGCCTTCTTCTTCCGCTTCTTGCGCAAATTTTTCGTACATATCGGTCCATTCATAATTTTCACCAGCCGCAGCGGTCAACAAATTTTCCACTGTCGAATCAACAGTGTGTAAATATTTGTACCACATTTCAGCATGTTCTTTTTCATTTGCAGCAGTTTCTTCAAAGATTTTGGCAATGGTTGGATAACCTTCTTTTTTTGCCTTTGAAGCGAAGAAAGTATACTTATTGCGTGCCCCGCTTTCCCCGGCAAAAGCTGCTTCCAAATTTTTCTCGGTTTTGGTTCCGGCCAATTTTTTATCCATTTGAATTCCCATATTTTATGGTAGCAAACTTCGATTTACTTGACAAATTTTTTTTGGTACTAAAAATGTATTGTTGCCCCATACATTCAAACGATATAGTAAATTCACCCATAACATTAACACACGGTGTTATAAAAATTTTATCCGCACGCACTCGCAAGCCAACAAACTGCGTCAACAAATATTGCCAGACATCAGATGTGATTTGATGACGATCTTCTAGTGCCGCCAACAATAACTTTCGGTCTTGATTTTGATAAGCAGCTTTCACTGCTGCCAGAACTAGCATATCTTCTCCATCAATAATATCTTTTTTGAAAATGGCATCAAACTTTTTATCATCTGTTTTGATTTCAATATCCGTTAAGGCAGTCACTAAATCCTTTTTCGTCAAACGCGTTTTCACACTGCCTTCCCGCCGCTTTATTTCAAATTGTCGCGTTTCATAACCGGCTAATTTAACCTTTAATGGCAAATTAATATGCGTTGTTAAGTATTCATTCTTTAAATTGATCGTAGTTGGCAACACATAATGACGAATGCGTCCGGAAATCAATCCAATCACCGTTAAAATACTACCACGCGCAGAAACGACAGAGAGACGCGAAAAAACTAACGGTACGACCAAATTCCGCGTCATCTTTTGCGGTAAATTATTTGTCACCGTTAAAGTTTTCACATAGGGCCAAGTACGTTTAATAGTTAAACCCGGCGGTGTTGATTCAATCGGAATATATTGATTTGGCTTTGCCAGTTTCAACAAAAAGTATAAAGCATCGGGATCCGTCACCGTTCTGTCAATAAAGTAAACCCACAAATGTTGTTCATAACATGCATTAATTTGCTCCCGAGTTACTGTCGCTTGCACCGCCTGTTCAACTTCAGGGGCCGACCCCGCATAAATAAAAACCAAATTCAATCCACCAAACAACTGGGCAACTTTTTGATAATCACAAACCTCTGCCCAATGCTTTAAAAATTCTTCAGCATTTTCCAACACAACCACTTTGGTTAAACTTTCTAATGAAGGTACCAGCTTACTTGCCGCCAAATAACGCGTCCGTAATTTTTCTCCGGTAATGAATTTAGCGCGATAGGCAGCATCAACCAAACGTTCCAACTTTTTATTTGCGCTAATTTCCGTATTGGTCAACCAACGCGCCTCACCCCCATCCAAGCTAATTCTGGCTTCACCTTGCCACGTGACGTAAATTTCTAAAGCATCGACTTTGCCACATAAACTCGTTGCCAAACGCACCTGTTCGCCGCGCACAGTAAAAGTATGCACTTCCCTCGTACTCAACTGTTTACACGTCACAACCCCACGGTTAACGACACAAGAAAAATCTTGCTTGTCTGTAGCTACTTTAATGGTTATTGTTTGCCAATCTTGTGCCTTCAACTCATACGCGTGCGCATACCTTTTCATTATCATGTTTTGGTTCGTATATTTCACATAACTACCATGAGCCACAATTTGTTGCCACGGGTCATTTGCACTTATGCCTGGTTGTAACGGGTCAAAATAACAATCTTGATAGACTTTATAAATTGGTAACGGATATAAATCGTACCGCTGACGCGACCAAACCGGGGCAATCTTTTTGACAATTTTTTTCCTCGGCGCCAATAAAAAAGTTAAATTCCTGCGCAATTGAGCACATACGATTTCATCGTTGTATTTCTGTGCCAAGACGTTACATGCGTAACCATAGAACAATCTCTCATAAGGGTCATGACCGGGTCGATGTCGCGGATTGCGCATCAGCGCTTTCATCTGTTCGCGATAAACCAACGCCACACCGTCAACTGTCGGCATCACCAAACACAAACGGTTGAAAATTTTAATTTCATGACGTAATTTAGCGTTATCAATATACCGTATTGGTAAGCGGATGATTTGTGACCTAATTCGTCCTATCGTTTTAGTTTCCACATTCCAATAACGGTTACGATTTTTCCACCACCAACAAAAGACAATCATTACCCATAACAATACGCAAATAACGAACCACACATTTTATTTATTGCCAGAAATTATCAAATAAAAAAGGGCTGCGCGCCCTTTTCTTTACATGGTTGAAATGTACAACATATCTCCGTTTTCTGGTTCTAATCTTTCTTTATCCATTCCATTTGCTAAAATCTTCATGATTTTTTGTAGGTTGTCATTTTCAATTTCTTTATCCGTTTTGTCAATAACATTTAACTTATTTCCATTGCGGCTAACGATGACATCTTCATAACCACATTGTGCCGTAATCAAATTTTCCGAATTGTTTTCAAAAGCAATGGTCGCCGCTAAAGCTGTTAAAGCTGTTTCGGCTTCGCGACGCGCATCGGCACTGGCACTGGCATTCGCAACAATTTCTTGTAAAACCAATTGTTGTGCCATACGTGCGTCTGTCCTGTTTTCTTTTAAAGTAATGAACATGTTTGTTTCGGTCTTACTGCCCGCGTTAATACTTACTGCATTTTGATTCAAAGTAAAATTCAAATATCCTGTTACCACCAACAAAGCCAACAAGCCCGTCATCAAAGCGATCTTGCGCACTTTTTTACTGAAAAATATTCCGAAAAAGTTTTTCACCTTCCCCGAGAATTTTTGTTTTTTTGATTGTTGTGTTACTACTTCCACAATAATTCCCCCCTTGCCAATATTATATGGGCCACTCTTTTTGATTATAACTGCGAATTTTAGCAAAGATTAAATTCCCGTCATAATTTGCAAAGGCACTTGCTTGTCACCAACAAATGTTTGTACCGCGTGCAATAAATTCAAGCGTACACTGGGGTCACTGGCTCCCGTGGCAACCACGACAATCCCCAATATTTGGGGCGGATTTTTCCACAGAATCATGGGGCTGCCATTTTTTACAACCACCGTTTTATCGACCGTTGTGGTGGTTACTTCCTGCCCATTAACACCCGACTGAGTCACAGTTTTTTCTTGCACATCATAAGCCAACTCCGCGGTACCTTCCCCATCTGTCATAACCATTACCGACACTTTGCCGGCCCCCGCAATACAACCCAAAACTTTTTGCAGTTTGGTTTCCATTTGGCTGGCATAACTACTGTCGCTGTTTGTTACCGTTGTAACGGCTGTTGGTTGCTCTGTTTTTTTCTTGCCCGCCATCCCGGATAAATAAATTCCCAACATCACAACAACCACAATGACGGCGGCATAAATTTCCCAATGTTTTATTTGTTTAATTTTCGCCCATATTTTTTTCACAGTATCACCACCTCCTGTCCTAATTTAGCTTGTAATTCGCTTAGTTCATCTTCTGGCAATACAATTCCCAAATTCACATAAACGGTACCATCAACAACAGTTACAATCGCGTTTTCATAACCCAAAGTGCGCAAAATTTGATTCACTTGGAATTGTTTGCTTTCTTGACTTAAACTTTCAACCAACTCGGTATTCACAAGATTTTCGTTTTTCACCGACCACCATTCGGCTTTCAAGATTTTGGGTAACGGCGCAACAATCACCAGTAATACCGTAAAACTATAAATCGATCGCACAAAATTTCCCATTCGGCGTCCCTGCATCACCAATTCCACAATGACACCTACCACCACAATACCAACAATACTCGCCAACCAAGCCGTCATGTTATATTACATTCCCGGTCATGATAAATAATGCTAAAACCACCAAATACATAAAAGCTACACCCAACAAACAAGCCGTCAACATCCCAAAACTTTTGTTAATCGTTGTTAAAAAATTACTAATCCGGCTGTCCCCGATTGGCTGCGTAATCGCCGCAGTCAATTTAATGGCCAACGAAAAAACCACGATTTTCACGATGGGAGCTAATACAATTCCCAGCAACAACAATATACCCGACAAGCCCACCGCATTTTTAATCAAAACCGCACTCGCCATAATTAAATCAAAACCCTGTGACATATAATTGCCAATAATTGGCACATAGCCTGATACAGTCATTTTGGTCGCGCGAATCGAAATACTATCAAAACTTCCGGCAGTAATTCCTTGGATGGCCATGAACGATAAAAATACCGTAAAGCAAACACCCACCAGCCATTTAAACAAAGCTGTAAAAAAGGATACGAATTTATCCAACTTGGTCTGCGGAGCTAAATGTGAAACTACCGAAAAAGCCATACTAACAATAAACAACGGCATCACAACCCCAATAAAAATTTGCATGATACCACTGGATAACACCGCTACTGCTGGCTGATATATTCCCGCACTGGTTGATGCACCACCTGTTACCATCAAAGTTAGAATAATTGGAAACACCAAATCCACCTGCGTTTTTATAACGTCCAAAGTTTTGCCGACCATTTGAATTAAATCACTTACGCTACCAACAACTATTAAAACTACAGAAGCGTAAGCGACAAAGAACACTAGTTGTCCCACCCCTTCTTTTTTTGCGGTGCCCACAAATCCACATAAAATCGTAATCGACACAACCAAAACCACCAAGGGTAACACCGCCAAAATAACATTGCCTAATAATGCCCATATCCCGCTTAATACATCTGGGTATTGCTTAAAATATTCTCCCGACAAAATTTGTCCCAAGACTGTCCAAAAATCACTTCCGCCAAAAACACTTAAATTACCGAGGTCACCAAAGTCCAATTTGGACAAAGTATCATTCACGGCATCGGACAATTCCTGAGTTCCCATCAAGACAACACCCCAAGTACAACATCAACCAATGCTTGGATAATCGGAATAGCTAACACCATGATGATAACCTTCCCGCCCAAGACAACCATATCCGCCACAGCCTTGGCACCGGCTTCCTGACAAATACTTGAGGCAATTTCGCATAAATAGCCAATTCCCACAATTTTTAAAATACTGGCGAATAATTGTGTTGCTAATCCTGTGCGCGCGACAATCCCATTGATACTGCTTACAACCTTGGTCAAACCCGACACGACCATCATAAAAATAAGAATCGTACCAACTAATCCCACAATCACCGCCAATTCTGGCTTCGCTTGACGCAATAATAACACACCCAAAGCACTGGCCATCCCAATGACAATCATTTTGGTTAATTCCAACTGCGCCTCCCTAATACAACACAAACAAAGAACGAATTGAATTAAAAAGGTCACTAATCATGGATAAGACCATTACCAAACAAATGACAACAGCAGCCAAGGATACAAAGGTCGCAATTTCTTCTCGGCCCGCCTGTTTCAAAATAGTACAAACTACCGCCGCCAAAATTCCAATCGCCGCGATTTTAAAAATAACTTCTACATCCATAAAATGCCTCCCGCGATACCAATTATTATTAAAAGCTTTAACATAATAGACGCCTTGCTTCGCAGATCCTGCTGCGCTTGTTCTTGTTTTTGTTGTAAGACTGTACGCAAGGCTATGATTTTATCTTGTTCTGTCTCTCGCCCAGTGCGCCCCATTTGATAAAAAAATTCCACCAAAACTGGGTCACAGCTTAATGTTTGGCAGCATTCTCGTGTCATATCCATATTTTTTTCCAGCATCTGTAAATAGTTACTTAAGACAGTACGACATCCGCCACGACAAGCGGGCAAATAATCATGTAGAATTTGCGGCAATGGTAACAACGCAAAACCAATCGCCTGATTTAAATGGTCACAAAAAGCAATCCAATTTTGGTAATCGCGTACTTTATTGCATTGTTGTCGGTAAATTCGTAAACCAATCAAACAACAACCGCAAAACCATATGCCAGCCAGCCACCACCTCACAAACGCTGTAACCCCCGATTGTAAACACCAACAACTTCTCCCGCCCGTTCCCCCATACGTAAAACCACATAACGTTCAAATACACTTTGGGAAACCAAAACATCCAACCCCGGCTTACTACGTAAATCTGCTAAATCGGCAGCATGGACACTGGCAATGACAATCACACCACTGCGCACCGCACGATGCAACATGGCAGAATCTTCCTGTGTCGCAATTTCATCTGTAATCACAACATCGGGTTTTAAACTGCGTAAACCATTTTCAAACCCAAAAGCCTTGGTACCACCCGTAATCACATCGCAATTTTGTCCAACATCTAATTGCCTTATCCCTTGATAACACGCCGCCAACTCGCCACGTTCATCCAAAACCAAGGTATTCAAATGCGGATAACGCAAACTTATCTGCCGCACTAAATCACGTAATAAGGTAGTTTTCCCCGCGCCTGGTGGAGCAACAATCAAAGTCGACATCGGACGCGTCTCATTAAAAACATACGGTAAAACCGTATACGCACAATTTTCCACCGCATGTGGAACCCGAATACACAGTGAACTAATGTGTTTTACCGCAGTTACTTGTCCCCCTTGCATCACCAATTCCCCCGCAATCCCTACGCGCACACCACCACGAATTGTAATGAAACCTTTGACCATTTGGTCCAACACGGCATAGATTGCATATTCTGCTGCTTTATGAACAATGTTTTCCAAATCTTCGCAAGTAATATCAACATTGCTTAACGGATAATTATGCCCATCGACGCACGCAACAATGGGCGCATGCGCACGCAATCGTAGTTCATAAATCTGTGCTACTGGCAAATGGTTTAAAGCCATCAAGACTTTATCGGGCAAAATAGCACGCAAGCTCTCCATATCCATGGATATGTTTAACTATCTAAAAATTCAACCCAACATTCTTTTTCTTTTATAATCACGTCAACCTGTCCATGATTAATTTCGGACAATTGACACTTTAAGAATGGATAGTTTTTTACTGGCACCGCCACTCGCCAAGCAACAGTATCTGCATAATTAACCTCCAAAACTTTCCCGGATTCTGTCACAAGCTTGTTAACGGCTGCTTTCTGTTCATAGGTTGAACTAAATTCCAAAACTACGCATTCCCGTAAACAGACTGGCTGCGCTTGTTCTAAAACATCACTGGCTGCTTGTCCATATGCACGCGCTAAACCACCCGTCCCCAATTTTATTCCACCAAAATACCGTTCTACTGCCACCGCCACATTGGTTAAGTTTTTCTGTTTAATGGCTTGTAAGATAGGTATACCCGCTGTTCCCGCAGGTTCGCCATTATCACTGGATTTTTGTGTCTCCGTTGTCACATAAGCATAACAATGATGCGTGGCATCCGGCAAAGCCACACTCTTCAAAAAAGCTTGCGCTTCCTGTGCATCATTCACTCGCTTTGCGTATGAAAGAAAACGCGATTTTTGAACAACATAAGTTTGTTGGAAAACTCCCGCCGGCAAAGTCCTTAAATCATTCATCAATTAATGATAAAATAGAAATAAAATTTTGTCACGGTTGAATTTTTATTGCTCTCATAATGTGTATCGTGGTAGTCTAAATTAATACTTTCGGAGGAAATATGAACTTATTAAAAAAAATCTATTGTCGTACATTTCAAACTGTTTTTCGATTAATTTTACCACTACTACCTTACCGAGAACCCATCTTGTTAAAATCAAACCAAGGTATTATTGACACACTCAAAAAGCATAATAAAACTAGTGTTTTGTTGGTTACTGACCAGTCTTTACGTGGCTTACAAATTACCCAAAGTTTAGAAACGGAAATCATAAAGAATGAATTAAAACTTACCGTTTATGATGAAACTGTACCTAATCCAACCACAGACAATGTTGCCGCAGCCTTACAACTTTACCATGATAATCACTGCGACTGTATCATTGCGTTTGGCGGCGGTTCCGTCATGGACTGTGCCAAAGCTACCGGCGCCCGTGTTGCGCGTCCAAAGAAATCTTTGGCACAAATGAAAGGTATTTTGAAAGTCCGAAAAAAAATCCCATTATTAATCGCAATCCCCACTACCGCCGGCACCGGCAGTGAAACGACACTGGCCGCCGTAATTACCGACAGCACTACACGTCACAAATATGCTATCAATGATTTCCCATTAATTCCCAGTTACGCAGCCATGCTGCCCAAATTAACAATTGGGCTTCCACCACATATTACGGCCACCACAGGCATGGACGCACTTACCCACGCTGTCGAAGCTTACATCGGACGCAGTACAACCAAACAGACACGTTCCTATGCCCGCCGCGCCGTTAAATCGATTTTTCAATATTTACCTATCGCATACCAAAACGGCAACGATGCTATCGCCCGCACAAAAATGTTGAATGCGGCTTACTTTGCTGGTATTGCTTTTACACAAAGCTACGTCGGTTATGTCCATGCCGTAGCTCATTCGTTAGGTGGTAAATACAACGTTCCCCATGGACTAGCCAACGCTGTAATTTTACCGTATGTGTTAAGGAAATTCGGCCGCAAAATTTACCGCAAACTTTGGGAGCTGGGTGTTGCCGCAA
>JAZSQY010000019.1:0-2443 GCA_045538225.1 Clostridia bacterium
AGTAGCGATCTACATGGTAATCCGCAAGCGCAGAATGTAAAAAGAGAAAAACAACCCCCGCAAGGTGGTTGTTTTTTTTGTAGTAAAGAAATAATCTTTACATAGCCGCGCCATTATGATAAATATTAATTATATGAAAAAACAATTCTCAAAGACAACATTGTTTCTATTGCTCGCATTAATAGCAGTATTTGTTGCGTCACCTTTCTTGTTAAGCCATTTTGGTGTCGAGGTTCCCAATATGGTTAATAATTATACTTCCAAAGATACGAATGAATCATCAAGTAAATATATGAATGATTTACCAACAATTTACGAAACAATCCCTTACACAGGATATCCTTTAAATCCTTTTAGGTCTAAAGGTGTTCCGCAAACATTGAGCTCAACCTCCGGTGGAAATGGGTATTTTGTTCAATTTCGATTTAACGAAGATGGTGAGTGGAAAGAGCAAAATGACTATAATACATTTTTAGTTGACATGGGATCGTACGATATCTATTATCGTGTGTATTATGTTGATTATAAAGGTAATACTGTTTACTATCAGCCAGAATTAATTGGAACTACAACAGTTACAATCGGTAAAGCCGTACCATTTAAAGGATGGTTGAATTCGATGGGGCCGATTACTTATGATGGTGAAGAACATGTTCTATTTGAAGGTAGAGCATCTAGCCTGCCTAAAACTGGAACTATTTATTATTACGCGCATACCAGTGGTACATCCAAGCCTAATATTACGGGTGAGATTAAAGATGTTTTTGATACCGATATTAACAATTTAAAAGGCACAGAAGAAGGTACCTATTATTTGTGGTGTTGGATAGAAGGTAATGATTATTTTGAAGCATCAGATATAACTTACATGGGCGTCTCGACTGTAATTGCTAAGCCAACAGGATATTTGAAGACTGGTACTTTACAAGCATCAAATTCTATTGAACCTTACAATGGAAGTGAACAACAATTGTTTACTGGAGCGGCAATTGGTCCAGATGAATGTTCAAACCACCGTATTCTTTATTATGCTGGTACTACAGAACCCAATCCATACACAATCGGCTATTTGAATATTGCCGATATTAAAGAATCTGATGCGGGCGTATATATGCTGTATTATCGAATGCACAGTTGTGATAATTATGCAGACATTCCTTGGACATATACTGGTATACAGGCAACTATCAATAAAGGCGTACCTGTATTTAATAAAGACACGTTAACGGGGGTAGAAACTACTTATACTAGTAACAATATTTCTGTGTTTGATGGTAGTGGGAAAATTACTACGGGAGAGGGTACAATTTATTATTGTTGCACGACGGGAAATCGTCCAGATGATTCTGTTATAGGCTATGAAAATATTCAAGCTGTTACCGTAAAAACACCTGGTACATACAGTCTTTGGTACCGAATTGAAGGTCCCAACTATGAGATTGGTTGGACACTTGTGGAAGAAGTTGAGTCAGTTGTAACGAAACGTGATTCAAATTCAAACTCAAAATCGTTAGTAGATTATGTTCCCATGTTTGCTGTGATTGGCGTTGGTGCTGTGCTTTTGCTTGTTTGTGCCAAGCTGGGCAAACGTAGGTATTGATAAAATTTTATGAAAGTATTTGACAAAATACGCATGAGCTGTTATATTTGTTAAATATGATAACACAGAAAACATTTTTTGCAGACAAACAAAATACAAAGCGTGAATGGTTAATGGTGGACGCTGCGGGTTTACCTGTTGGTCGTCTTTGCAGCCGCGTTGCTTTAATTTTACGCGGTAAACATAAACCAACTTATACGCCACACAGTGATGCAGGTGACTATGTTATTATTGTTAATGCATCAAAAGCTATATTTACCGGTAAAAAAATGACCGATAAATACTATTTCCGTTATAGCGGTTATGTTGGCGGCGATAAATATACCCAAGCAAAAGAAGCTATGCGTAAAAATCCAGCATGGGTAATTGAACATGCAATTAAGGGTATGTTGCCAAAAAATTCTTTGGGACGTGAAATGTTTAAAAAATTAAAAGTTTATAATGAAGCTGAGCATCCACACGAAGCTCAACAACCACGTAAAATTGATATTAAAGGGAAGGCAAATTAATCATGGCAGTAAAGAAAAATGCAATAGCTCAAACTTTGGGTACAGGCCGTCGCAAATCAAGTGTTGCGCGTGTTCGTTTGGTTAAAGGTACAGGTAAAGTTATCGTTAACGAAAAACCATTGGAAGAATATTTCGGTGATGGCTTTATGCGCTTAACCGTTAATCAACCTTTTGCTTTGTTAGATCTTAATACTTTTGATGCTATCGTTAATGTTAATGGTGGTGGTTTAACTGGTCAAGCTGGTGCTATTCGTCATGGTATTGCACGTGCTTTGGTAAAAGAAGATGCTAACTTCAAAGCTGAATTGAAAAAAGCTGGTTTCTTAACACGTGA
>JAZSQY010000015.1:0-5372 GCA_045538225.1 Clostridia bacterium
TTCCCAAGAAAACATCAATATATTGGTTCTTGATACCGAAGTATATTCCAATACCGGCGGCCAAGCCAGCAAAGCTACTCCCAAAGGCGCTGTGGCTAAATTCGCTTCCGGTGGCAAACAAACAGAAAAGAAAAACCTTGGCGCAATGATGATGCAATATCCGAATGTTTACGTTGCACAAATTGCAATGGGCGCGAACATGGAACACACGTTAAAAGTCTTAAAAGAAGCTACAGCACACAATGGTCCTTCATTGGTTATTGCTATGGCGACCTGTATCAATCACGGCATAGATATGTCAAACGGTATGGGCATTATGTCGGACGCAGTTAAATGCGGCTACGTAACATTATACCACCGCGACCCCAAAGACAATCAAATAATTATTGATTCACCGGCCCCAACCGGCAGCATTGAAGAATTTAAAAACAACCAAACACGTTTCCGTAAAAAATAATTATCTTTCTTTTGAATCAGTTAAAGAACAGCATTGATGCGGTGAAATTTCAACATTGCATGCGTTTTTGTATGCACTTATTGGTCGTAATTCAACCAAAACAGCATCAACGCCAATTCTTAAAATATTATCATAAGGAACGAATAATTCATTTTTGCGTCCCCACAAATGAAAATTTTTGTCGCCAGGCACCACAACCCCAATAACTTTGGCATTTTCGCGCGAAAAAACTATATCGACAATACGCCCCAAAGCTTTACCATCGACAACCTTTATCACCATCTTGGCACGCAGTTCGCAAAACGAAACTTCTACACCCATGATTATATATATGTTGCTTGCGTTACACTTTGAGAATAATTTTTAATTTAATTGTACAAAATTATCATAATGAAAAAAGTCGATATTGTTGGCATTGATACCAGTAATCTTCCGAAACTATCTAACACAGAAACAGTAGAAATGTTAAATCGTATTCGCAACCAAGACATCAAAGCACGGCAAGAATTTATTTTCGCTAACATGCGTTTGGTTTTATCTGTCATTCAAAAATATATCCATAGTAATAATAATTACGACGACTTGTTTCAGGTCGGCTGTATCGGCTTAATTAAAGCCATTGATAACTTTAATCCAGCTTTTAACGTCAAATTCTCGACTTACGCTGTACCAATGATTATCGGCGAAATCCGACGCTACCTGCGCGATGAAAACGGAATTCATGTTTCACGCAGCATTCGTGACACAGCCTACCACGCTTTACAGACAGCTGAAAAACTATCCAAAGAATTAAACCGCGAAGTTACCATGGAAGAAGTTGCACAAGCACTTGGCAAACCAATATCCGATATTTATTTTGCTTTGGCGGCAACCGGCACAGTGACTTCACTTGATGACCCAATCGGTGGCGAACGCACTAACGACGCAACAACAATGTTAGAACAAATGGCAAATAACAGCTCCACTAGTGACGATTGGCTGGGCTACAAAGCAATGCATGATGCAATTGACAATTTAGTTGAAAAGGAACGAGAAATCCTTCTGATGCGCTATTATGACGGCAAAACGCAAATGGAAGTCAGCAATGAAATCGGAATCAGCCAAGCGCAAGTATCACGGCTGGAAAAAAACGCACTTGCAAATATTAAAAATCACCTTTAAGCCGAAATAAATTGAAATTCAAATTCAAAGAAATTACGATCATTCAAATCTTGTTTAAACTTTTTCCAAGGTTGACTATGTTTTAAAAAACGCACTAAATTATCTGGTAAGGACATTTTTACAAAACAGGCATGCCCTTGAATTTCAACACTCACTTGATTATCTTGAATACCATTCGCCATAGCACCATACTTTTTACGCAAAAAAGATACAATCTCTAATTGCAAACTTAAGGCATCAACATATATTTTACGATAAACAAAATCATATTTCAAAGGTAATGCTACCTGCTGCATAAACAATTCTTCCAAACGTTTTTGCAAAGACGGCAAAATCTTTTCAATTTCCGCATTATAAATGTAGCGAACAACCAAACGTTGTTTCGCTCGATAATATGTACAAGACAAAAATTTTATATTTATATAGTCTTGATTTTCATGGTAGTATAAATATTCTTCAATGTTTCTCACGATACTCACCAATACCTATAGCAACATGCTAAATGATAATTTATTAAATATCCAGAACACATCAGCAAATATCACAAACCCCAGCAAGCAGATAATTCCAATCGTGTGAATTTTTGCTTCTAACTCACGATTAATTGGTTTACCGCGAATCCATTCAATAACCACGAATACCATACGCGCACCATCTAAAGATGGAATTGGTAACCAGTTAAAAACGGCCAAATTAATACTGATTAAAGTTAACAAGTAAAATATTTGCGCAAAAGCAACGTCAACCGATTGTGAAGTTATTGCTTGCCCAATTGAATTTCCCATCACAGACACAGTTGCAACCGTTCCCCCAATTGCATTCATTCCAAGTTGTCCTGTGACCAACTTTCCCAAAATATCAAAAATCATGCCGGCAACTTCAAAGGAAAACGGCACCGCTTTCAAAATTGCCCCACCAACATTATGATAAATTTTATCATTTAAAGGTAAAGCATAACCCGCGTTAGATAACGCATTCCATTGTCTTGAAGTAATTCCTTGCAATATTACGTTTTGTTTAACAATTTCACCAGATGCACTTTCCCAAGTAACAACAAAATCAACATCATCACCAACGTGAGCTTTTTCCAAAATTGTCGAAGTACCAGTAAACAAATTCATATTTTTCCCGTTGACCGATTCAATCAACATTTGTGTGTCATCATCATAAACAAAAGTGAATTTGTTTCCTTCGGCATCCGTTAAAGTGTCTTCCATGTTTAAAATTTCTGCTAATGTAATTGTTTCGGACTGTGTCGGGTCTGTTTCAAAATCTTTATTTTTAAAGGTAGTACCAACATTTGCCACGCGACCATAGCCCATTAAAGACAATAAAACAACCGCAAAGAATATTGCAGAAATAAAATTAAAAAAAGCACCAGAAAACATTACGATTAAACGTTTCCACGGAGCCTTATTATTAAATGAATTCGGATCAGTATCGGGAATTTCAACATTGTCTTCGCCAAAAGAACAATATCCGCCGACAGGAATCATGCGAATAGCAAAAATTTCACCGTTCTTTTTCACTTTTTTGTAGATGGGTTTCCCCATACCAATTGAAAATTCGTAAATTTTAAACTTTAAAAGTTTAGCAGTAATGTAATGTCCAAACTCATGAATTGTAATCATGAGCATTAACAAAAGTACCGCTAAAGCTAAATAACCAATAGTCTGCAGAAAACCCAACAATTGAGACATCTATTATATTATCCCCATTATTAACAATATGAATGGCACATTTAGAATAATACCATCAACTCGGTCCATTACACCACCATGACCTGGCAACAAATTTCCAAAGTCTTTAATGCCAGCCTTACGTTTTACATAACTTGCGTACAAATCACCTAAAGTAGTAAGCACTGCCCCAGCTAATCCAACCGCCACAAAAATAATTTGTGTTAATGATGCATCTTTGGTTAAATCAAATAAACGCGCAGACAAAGAACTGTTTCCACTAATAATCCAAACTGCAATCAACGCACCTAAGATACCACCAAATAATCCACCAACAAAACCAACCCAAGTCTTTTTCGGGCTAATCTTTGGCGCCATTTTGGGCGAACCTTTGCCCAACAACATACCAACACAATAAGCAAAAATATCGGTAAAACATGAAATTAAAATAACTAATAATAATCCGAACAAGCCAACACTATCTGTAGTCATATGATTGAGAATTACGGCACAAGCAAAGAAAAATCCTGGATAAAAAATCATATACAATAAATCCAATGAACCACACCATGCTTCTCGATTCAAGTTTTTCTTCTGTAAAGTAGTTTCCTTGACAAAATTTTTGTCCACCATGTTTGACAATCCAATAAAAAGTACAAAAACAGCAACAATTACCAAAGAAATAATAATTTGCAACCACCATGGTAACGATTCTGGAAAAAATTCAATTCCAATAATAAAGAAAAAATAAATCAACACCTCTACTATTAAGGCAACTATTGTATTAGCCCCGCGTCGATTTAGTTTACGCGCATTACAAACTTCCCACGTACCAACAGCAGCCGCAAGCAAAATCAATGCATCGAAAACATACACTCCGAAAGAACCAGCGCACGCACGCAGGACAATAATCGAACTAAAAATTATGATTAACAATAGTGCCGTTAAACATCTTTTACCAAATTCTGTAATTACCATATTAACAAATTATAACATATAACAAATATAACGTCTATTATATTGTCATGATATCTTTTTCTTTTTGAGCTAATGCAGTATCCACATTAGCAATATAATCGTCCAAGATTTTTTGCACATCATGTTCTACGTTCTTAACGTCGTCTTCACTAATTTTTTCAACATTATTGATTTTCTTCAATTGATCTAAAGCATCGCGACGTTCATTACGCATCCCGACACGAGCATCTTCGGCGATTTTATGAACTTTTTTAACTAAATCTTTACGAGTTTCAGCTGTTAATTGTGGGAACACTAATCTAACCACACGACCATCATCAACAGGCATAGTGCCTAAATTCGCTGCACCCAACGCCTTAACAATTGATGACAAAACCGAGCTATCCCAAGGATTAACGACGATTGTACGTGCATCAGTACAAGAAATATTTGCCAAATTTTTAATTGGTGTCATTGTACCAAAGTAGTCAATCGAAACACGTTCAACAATACGCGTATCAACACGGCCGGCACGAATTGAAATGAACTCATTTTTCAAAAAATCAAAGCGTTTGTTTAATTTTTCCTCAAAATTAATTAATAATTCATTCAACTTATCGTTCAAATAATCCATAAATCCCCCTTATACTTGCTAATTATTTAGCAGCAATAGTTTTTGAAACTTCGTCAGCGAAATTATCTTTTGGTTTTTCAATACCTTCACCCATTTCATAACGAACGAAACGACGAATAGTAATTTTTTCACCAACAAAAGCAATGGTTTCGTTAACAACGTCTTTAATTGTTTTTGAACCATCTTTAACAAACGGTTGATCCATCAAGCAGTAATCTTGATAGTATTTTTTTACACGACCTTCAACCATTTTTTCCGCAATTGCAGCAGGTTTACCCTCTTCCATTGCTTGTTTTTTCAAAATTTCTTTTTCATTTTCCAAAACACCAGCAGGAACTTCATCAGAAGTTACGTATTTAGGATTTGCAGCTGCGATATGCATTGCCACATCTTTAACTAATTGATTAAAGTGTTCACTTTTTTGTGCAAAATCGGTTTCACAGTTAATTTCAACCAATACACCGATTTTTCCACCCATGTGGAT
>JAZSQY010000071.1:0-6083 GCA_045538225.1 Clostridia bacterium
GGTTGTCTAAACTTTGTTTGATTTTTTTTGGGTCAGTAGTTTTTTTATAATATTTATTGTTTTGATATGCAAAATTACAATAAGTATTAGTAATCGCGTCTTCAAAGTGGGTTAAAAAGTCGCGTGATTCTTGTAATGGATTACGATCCTTCGGATCTTTTCCGTCTTGATCCATGGCTTTAATTCGTTCTAATTTATAGTTAACGTAAGCTTCGTTATTTTGGTCATAGTGGTCAACACCTTTAATGATTTGTACTTCATCGGCGTTAGCACGAATTAACGTTAAGCTATCAAATCCTTTTTGTGCGTAGTTTTGTGCAACAACGTTTACAATTGCAACAGTCAAATCATCAGGAATTTTTTTCCCGTTATTATCTTTGCAACCATTATTAATAAATTCATTAATCATTTGATTAATCGTATTTTGATTGGCATCTTTTTGAATATAGTTATATTTAACCAAAAGAGGGACAATCTTGTTGTTAATTTGATGTATTTCATGCGAATCTTGACTGCGCGTTAATTCTAAGGTGTTAATAGCTGATTGGTTTAATATGTCAGTACAGCCTTTTAAAACATTTTTTTCAAGATATTTATATTCAGACATGTTTTTATACTCTGAATTGGCAAATGATTGTAAATCACTAATCATTTTATCAGCACGATAATTTAAATAATCTTTTTCAGTTTTTTGGTTAATAAATTCCTTTGAAATTGCGCTTTGAGTTGCTTTTGGCAGTGGTGCAGCTATTGCATTGTGCAACATAAAAGTTGCGCCTAAAGGTAATAAAACCTTTTTACTAAAATTTTTAAATGTACTTAATTTATCCATGTTTAAATTTTATCAAATACGCAAATGATAGTCAATAAATCCAGAAAAATAATTTAACAATTTTTTTGTTTTATTTAAAAAGTTAATTATTAAAAAATGCTTGTTTTTTTTAGAAACACATGCTAATATAGATTGTTCGCGGGAGTAGCACAGCGGTAGTGCGTCGCCTTGCCAAGGCGAAGGTCGTGGGTTCGAACCTCATTTCCCGCTCCAGAGATAAAACAACCAGGTAGGCTGGTTGTTTTTTTTAATAAAAAAGGGCTGCTATTTGCAACCCTTTTACGTTATTACTTTATTTTAGTCTTTTACTTTTAATTGGTTTGCAAGACATTTCCAAGCGTTGTCGACTGCTTTTTGTTTTTTCCCTTCTAACATGATGCGAAGAATTGGCTCGGTCCCACTTTTTCGAATAACTTTACGAATCTTGCGTGGATTGAAATCAGTGATAATAGATTCATAATTGTCTGGTAAATCTTCGATGTTAATGTTTTTATATATTTGATAGTAGGGGTGATATTGATTTAAAATTTCAAGCAAGCCGGATACCCCAATTTCGCGGTATGCATTATTAATGATAATCATTGCATCAACGGCGTCGGAACATCCATTATTTATATCAAGATAATAGTGACCACTTTTTTCGGCACCAAAAGAAACGTGTGTGGATTGCATTGCTTTCATCACATTTTGTCCGCCGACTTTACTGCGCACTAAATCAAAGTTACGGGCTAATCCACTGTTGACTGTTTCGTCTACGATGATTGTTTTATAATTAAGTAAAGTCGCAATTAGAATAATAACTTCTTCACTGGATAAAACATGTTCATGTAAATACATCATGAAACGGTCAGCATCTCCGTCAACCGCAAAGCCGATTTCTTCGTTGTGTTCTTTGCAATATTGACTTAAAAATTCGGGATGAGTTGCGCCACATCCTTGGTTAATTTCTCCGTCACCGTAGTTTACGATTTTGGTGAAACCCATGCTTTGTAATTTGTGTCCCAATCCGCCGTTTGCACAGTCGATAACAATATCTTTGGGAAGCAAATGATATTTATTGTAATTTGGAACAGGTGGTAAATCTAACGAACTTTGTTCGAAATGGTTTAAATAAATTTTAAAGCCGCAATATTGGCATGGGTTATGTGATGCAGTAATCATAACAGCCAACCCATTTTGTGATGCTAATTCAGGAGTGGTTGTAATACCTAAATTATGAATAGTGCCAGGGAAGTATTTAATAAATTCTTCCATTAATTTATCACTACCAGTGCGGCCATCACGAGCTAAGGAAAGTTCTTGCCAACCGACAGCATACAATGATTGTGCAATTTCTTTTGCAACGTGGTTTTTCAATAGTTTACTGGTTAAATCACGAATTCCAGATGTGCCAAATTTTAGCATTCTTTGTTTACTCCTTTATTAGATCTTTTAACCAATCCTTAAATTCAGGGATGGCTTTTAATGTCGCATAGGTTGTTGCTTGAGCAAATCCTATTGGACTGCCAATGTCAAAACGTTTACCTGTGAGTTCGACATGACGCAATTTAGGCAATTTATTAATTGCGTCAACTATATATATTTCACCCTCTGTTCCGTTATGTTCGGGAATATAATCGAGAACTTCTGGTACTAAAATATATGTTCCAAGTGATGCAAAATTTGAAGGCGGATTGTCTTTTGGCTTTTCAACAATACCTTGGATTTCGTTGCCTTCTTTTGGAATAATAATTCCGTAACGGTAAGCAACTTCCAATGGAATTTGATATGAAGAAAGAACACTTGTTTGATGTTCATTGAAATCATCAATTAATACCTTGTATGGATTTTGTTCAAGCATTAATTCATCTGGGAAAATTAATAAAAATGGTTCATGATTGATAAAGTCTTTTGCAATCATCGTAGCAGGTCCGGTACCTTGCATTTTAATTTGTTTTCCGTATGAAATGTTGACATCAGGGTACATTCCATTAAAGTGATTAACAATGCATTCTTTGCTGTCGTTAATAACAATAAAAATATCTTTAATGCCAGCTTCAATGACTTGATCTAAGATAACCTGTAACAATGGAGTTGTTTGTACCGGTATCATTTCTTTTGGTTGTGATTTAGTGTAGGGCATCATGCGTGTTCCTTTCCCCGCACATAAAATAACCGCTTTTTTAACTTGTTGTTTTTTCATAAGTTAAACCTCGCTTTTGTTCAATTTTTGTTTGAAGCCTTAATCCTCAAACAAAAAAATATATCATGTTAAAATTGCATATCGCAACTAGAAAAAATGCGTTTATTTAATGCGAAATATAAGAAGTTTTTCGCGCACTTGTTCAGCGCGTTTTTTATCACAAAAAATCTGGTCTGCATTTTGTAAATTGTGATTGGTCGCAATCGTTGCAGGTTGAGTAATAAAAAACAAGTCGTCGATAATCCGATTATTACGGAAAGATAAAATCTTAAATCCAATACCCAGTTTAATCCAAACTAATTCTTCGACGGCTTCGTTACTTGACAGCAGGTGGGCGTTAGTTAGTAAGCCCCAAGCACGCATAACCTTATCGATTATCTTGTCGGGTGATTTTTGCCATAATTCATGCTGTAAATTAAATTCAGTCGTAGCGATTTTTGTGACAACTTGGTCAATCATTTGGATCGCTTCAACATCGGACATACTTAAACACTCTTGGTTTGATATTTGATAAATACAACCTTTTGAATTGCTGTTTTCGCCATAAACACCGCGAATAGTTATTTTTTGATTATCCAATTCTTTAAAGACCGAAGTGATTTTATTTGTGATTGTCAGGGCAGGTAAATAAATCATGACGCTGGCACGTAACCCGCCGCCAAGGTTTGTTGGGCATTTTGTCAAATATCCTAACGTGGAATCTTTAGCGATTTCGAATTCAGATTCTAATTGATCGGCAATTTGTTTCGCTGTTCGGTATGTTTCGGTTAAATCATAACGGTTAGCGATTACTTGAATGCGTAGATGGTCTTCTTCGCCAAGCATAATATTTGTTGTGTTTTCTGTATTTGTTACGAAGACGCCGTATTTAGCATTCTTTAAAAAATCTGCACTGATTAAGTGTTGTTCAAAGAGACTGTCACGAACGGGGAGTTCTTCGAGATTGAATGCTTTTAAATTCCGGTGACTCCTGGTTATGCTGTTTGCAATATTTGAATAAAAACCACGTTCTTGATAATTAAATGGGATATGTGCAATATTGCGTGCAAGACGTATCCGTGTTGTAATGACAAGATTATCTAAGTTCATTGATATACGGCTCCAATTCTTTTTTGAAATGTTGATAACAATCTGAACAGCCAAGGTATCCAGTTTTAACAAAATCATTAAAGTCGTAGCCACAGTTACCGCAAATTTTAGATTGTATATGGGGTACTGTAAAAGTTTTAGCTACTGTTTCTGCTAATGATTTTGTTGAATATATCTTCTTAACAGGTTCATGAAGTGTGATCATAAAATCAGTATACAATACTTCGTAAAAATACTACAATTAAATATGAACGTTTTGGGCTTTTCGGGAAACTTAAAACGGATTTGGTATTTTGCGAATCGGGCAGCCGGCACTAAGGGGCAAAAGATATCACCAATCCATTTGCTTTATGCTTGCAGTTTAACAAGCGATTGTTTAGCATGCGCAATCTTGAATAGTGAAGGAATAACTTCGGAACGGATTGCCGCAACGCCGTCAGCTTTTTTTGCAGACAAAACGGCGCAAGAAATTTTCACAATGGCAGAAACGCAAAGTTTATTATTAAATCATCCCGAAATTTATACCGAAGATTTGTTATATGTTTTATGTGCAAAGTGCAAACAGTCTAAGTCTGTGGTTGATAAAATTAATCCTGGTGCTTCAAGACGTATTTTACAAAAAATTGCGAATGAAGTCCCACCAGAGCAATTAGTACAAAATCGTGTTGTACGTAAACCCGTGCCAATTGAAATTACTCCTGAACCTGTAGTTGAAACACCAAAATATACAGTAGAAGCAAATTCTTCCAGTTCTGCCAGTGTTAATTCGGTAGACAAGAATACATTATCTCCATTTTTAGCAAGTTATGGCCAAGACTTAACCGCCAAGGCACGGGAAGGAAAAATAGAACGTATTATAGGTCGTGAAGACGAGACTGATCGATTAATTGAAATCCTTTGTCGTAAAACAAAAAATAATCCGGTATTAATTGGTGAGGCAGGTGTTGGTAAGAGTGCAATTATTGAAGGATTAGCAATTCGTATCGTAAGTAATACGGTGCCGGAGATTATTCAAAACAAAATTCTCTATTCTTTGGATATCGGTTTATTGTTGGGTGGCTCGAAATATAGAGGTGAGTTAGAAGGTCGTTTAAATAAAATCTTGCAAGAGTTAAAAAACCGTGAAGATATAATTTTATTTATTGACGAAATCCATAATATAGTTACCAGCGGTAATAAAGAAGGCGAAATGGGGGTTGGTGAAATTTTAAAACCAGCTTTAGCGCGTGGAACGTTGCGTTGTGTTGGTGCAACTACAATTGATGAATATCGTCAATATATAGAGAAAGATCCTGCTTTGGAACGTCGCTTTGATCCGGTTATGGTTTATCCGCCAACGCCGGAACAGTCTGTTTCAATTTTGGAAGGTCTGGCTTCCAGCTTTGAAAATTATCATAAAGTGCGGATTAGTCAAAATGCAATAACATCGGCTGTGTTATTATCCAATCGCTATATATTTGACCGTAATTTACCGGATAAAGCCATTGATATTTTGGATAAAGCTTGTGTGAAAGCCAAGATTAAAGCAGGCAATAACACTTGTCCATTAATCACAAATAATGAGATTGCAACAGTGATTTCGGAAATGACGAAAATTCCATTAAATAAAATTAATGTTAATGACCAAAAGAATTTAATGAACTTGGAAAAAGACTTACAAAAAGTTGTTATTGGGCAAGATAAAGCAGTTAGCGCAATAGCAAAAGTAATTCGTCGTAACCGCAGCGGAATTAACGACGCTAATCGTCCGATTGGTTCTTTCTTCTTTTTGGGGCGGACCGGGGTTGGTAAAACCGAAGTTTGTAAGCACGTTTCTCAAATTTTACATGATACAGAAAAAGCTTTTATCAAATTGGATATGAGTGAATATAGCGAGTCACACAGTGTCAGCAAAATTGTTGGTGCGCCTCCCGGATATGTAGGTTATGAGGATGGTTCCAACTTGTGCAATCGTGTACGTCATAATCCATATTGCTTAGT
>JAZSQY010000020.1:0-4785 GCA_045538225.1 Clostridia bacterium
TAGCGAAATAATAAATACTTTAAACTACAATGGTTAAGGTATTTTTTACATTCTCTTATTAGCAAAAGAAACAAATAGTTTTGCAGTTGTCAAGGATTGTCGCAAAATGCGACATGTACTTTAACCTTGACAACAAGGAATATTTGTTTACCATAATGGAAAAGAGAAGAAAAAGAATAACAAAAAGCGAAAGTGTGTTACGTTTACCAACACTTTCGCTTTTTTCGTTCATTTATTTAGTTGTAGAGTGTGCTTGTCTGTCGGAGCGTAGCGACGACACTTGTATCAAGACAAGCACACGTCTCAGTGCCATATTTATACTATTAACACTTCTAAATCATTTGGAACATAAATATTTCCATTAAAATATTTTTTTGCTTCGTTTGTATAAAGTTTTTTTCTATTTTTCAAGTCATTATCTTCTGTATGAAGAATAATTAAATTTTTTGCATTTATGGTTTGTGCTGTGATACTTGCTTCTTTAACAGTACAATGACCTTTTTGATGTGATTTATATATTTCTTCTTCATTATCTAAACAAAAACTTTCGTGAATTAGCCATTCCTTATTTTTGGCGAAATCAAACAAATCTTCTTTTAATGGTTCATCGCCACAAAATGCCAACTTATCATCTATAACAAAACCAAATTGTTTATCTTTCTTTGCGTGAATATCGAAGAAAGTAAAATTCATATCGTTGATTTTTACCATTTGCTTATCGTCAACAACATTAAATAAAATTCTATCTTCAAATTGCTTAACCATAGGGAACAACAATTCAATTAAAAGCTTAAGAACTTTCATACTTTCATCACTTCCATAAATGTTTAAATTTCCTATATAACTTCCACCAAAACTCATTTTTTGGCAAACATTACGAAGCACCCAAATTACACCAAGAATATGGTCAGTATGATTATGTGATAAGAAAACATTATGAATTTTAGTTATATCTATATTTGCAAGTTTTAATTGGTTAAGTATTTGATTTCCACCACCACCATCTACTAATAAATATTCTTTATTGTTTTCAATAGCAAAACAAGTATTATAGCAATTTAATGCTCCGCCATTTCCTGTTCCTAAAATATGCAACTTCATAAATATCTCCTATATTATAGTTCATATTATAACATAAGATTCTTTGATTTGTATTGTTTTTTATAATATTTTAAATATTTCACTGGTTTCAAACAACTTAGAGCTTAGGTTATTTTTTTATGCAAGCAAAATTATTTTGTGGGAGAAGTTTGTTTTTGTTTCGGTTTGTCACTGTGGGCTTTGTAGCCGTATTTGTTAGTAATGGGGTCTTGGAAGAGAAAATTGCGAAGTGGCATCAAGGTTAAAGTCATGTATGCACCAAAGACGATAAAGGTACCGATACAAGATAAATATTGTCCAAAGAAGTTTACCGGGTTAAGTTTAAGAAAATGATAGAACAAGAGTTGACTACAAATGATGACAATATAAAAAATTAAAATATTAATAAATGTATTATCTTTTTTAAATAAAAATTGGTAACCATAAAATAAGACAGGCATCAAAAAGATAACCATTAATAAGCTTAGAAGTTTGGCTAAAAAATAATTGGGGTTTGCACCGTACATGAAGCCATCAACTAAACTCCATAGGATAGTAGCAGTGAGTGCAATTTTGATATGTTCCCAGGTGCTTTCGTTGACGGCACCAAATAAACCGACAATTTTGTTATGGTCGGAAAGTTCATAAATAAAATGGGCAAATGTGCCGACAATTGAAATCACAATAATACTGAGAATTAGCATACTCCTAATTACTATGGTGTCTGTTGTCGAAATATGTTTGTTAAGCTTGAAATGGAGCTGATGGCGAGATTCGAACTCGCGACCTTTTGATTACGAATCAAATGCACTACCGACTGTGCTACATCAGCGTGATGTTAGTTTAACATAAAATTCCGCGAAAACGCAAGCCGATTTAGTCGTATATATAAAAGTGCGGAAGGCGACGGGTTGGTTGTTGCGGGTTGTTTTGGGATTGGCGGTATTAGGTGTGTGGTTGGTTTTCGCAGTGAATCCAGTAGTATTTAATTATGCTGGTGCTTTGTTAGATGCGGTGGCGGTGCAAGCGGTGAATAATGGCATTGCCGATGTGGTAAATGCGGATACGTACGGCAATTTAACCGATATTCGCCGCGATGAAAAAGGGACCATCACCAGCATCAATGCAGACGCGGTGGCCATGAATTTATTGGCGGTGCAAGTATCAACATATGCGCAAAATTATTTGGCGGAATTAGGGAATGAAGGAATGCCGGTGCCGGTTGGAACTTTTTCGGGAATTCCTTTTCTTGTCGGTCGTGGCTGGTCAGTAAAACTGAATTTTAAATTAGTTGGTGCCATGAATTGCAGTTTTGATTCGGAGTTTAAAACAGCCGGCATTAACCAAACCGAACATAAAATCACGTTGCGAACTTATGCGGTAGTTGACGTTGTTTTGCCGTTTTGTACTAAACGAACCAAGGTTGCCGTGGATATGTTGTTCGCCGACAGCATCATTGTCGGGCAAGTACCAGAATTTATGTTTTCGCATACAATGAAGTAATAACCGCCAAAAGAGCGGTTTGCAAAGGAGGAAAG
Organism: Clostridia bacterium; assembly: GCA_045538225.1. Taxonomy (GTDB): domain Bacteria; phylum Bacillota; class Clostridia; order Christensenellales; family UBA1242; genus RGIG8050. The sequence goes on from JAZSQY010000020.1 coordinate 2,619, forward strand.
CAAAAATGTGGTGTTATTATCCAGTGTACGGTTATAACTATTCACAAAGTTATATTTATCCGTACAGTTATAATTACTGTCAACCAACCTATTCGAATGGAACCGGTTATAACTATGGTTGCTGGGGTAGGAGAGGTAATTTATGTAACTGTTGTAATCTTGGATCAAGCGAAGTAATTTATTACGCTTAACCATTTTCTCTGATTAAAAAACGCGGGGCTTCTGGCTCCGCGCTTTTTGTTTTTGTTATGATTATTAGATGTTGTTTTCGTTTGCTACTAAATCTGTGATTTGGTTTGAATTTTCGATAACTTGGGAATTTTGAACACTTGCCAATTTGTTCATTGGTTGCAAAAATGTTGGCAAAAATTCGCTTAATTCTTTTTGTACCATATCCGCTTTTTTTACGTATTCGCAAAAGTGTTTCAATTTGGGAGTTGGTACCGTTGCATTTTGTGCTTTATATTTTTCATATACGGCTTCGACTTTTGGTAAGCTGGCTTTGAAATCACTGCCTTGATAAACGGTTTGACAGTGTTGGATGATTGCGTCTTCCAATGTCTTTTTTTGGTCTTCAATTTTCGAATTTTTCATAACAACAATATTGTTATATTGGTGATAGAAAACGTCGGTTGCTTTTTTCAATTCCGCATATTCTTTTGTGTGGAATTGGAATTCAAGGTTTACATCTTTGTAGTTAGTGTGTAAGTGAATGGCTTCATAATCTGGTCTTTCGTGAAAGTCAACTTGGCCGCCAAATTGATGCAAAAAGTTTTCGACAATTTCTGGTGCCGAAGTGTAGTTAGGTATAATGATTGCAAAACGTGACCAGTCGCTGAGATTATCCAATAAGTCAGCATTGCGGCCAGCATAATCACGTTGGATAATGTCTTTCATTTCGATGTTGTTTTCTGCATCAGATTTGCTACGAATTTTACGGTCAAGTTTTTGGAAAGCATTGTAAATGCTTTTAGTTCCGGGGTTAACAAAAGCCAAGTTTCCCACTTGTTCCGTAATCAATGGTTCGCGTTGAATATTTTTGTCAGGAAAAGTTTGCCCTAACAATTCGTAAATTGCATTGATAGATTGTTCGTTTTTGTTTACTGTTGTCATGATGTTTTGTTCGTTCATGTTAAGCTCCTTTTAAGTCTGTTTAAACTCACAAGCATAGATTATAATCCGGTTAACAAGTCGTGTCAAGTAGAGCCAGCTTGCATCCTTGTGATAGATTTCACTTTTTCCGTAAATAATGTTATCATGGGGTTTAGTTGGTGTCGTATGTTTAACTCCAAAGAAAAAGGTAATCGTTCGCGTGTTATTTTGCATTGTGATTTAAATAATTTTTTTGCGTCTGTGGCGATGATACGCAATCCGGAATTACGTGGGCAGTTTATTGCGGTTTGCGGTAACCCAAGTTTACGGAAGGGTATTGTTTTGGCAAAAAGTGAAAATGCGAAAAAGATGGGTGTGAAAACAGGAATGCCGATTTGGGAAGCGCAGCGTGTGTGTCCGGAAATTAAAATTGTGCCGACCGATTATATAGCATATGAGAGTTATAGTAAAAAAGTGCAAGCAATTTATTATCGCTTTACTAATCAGGTGGAAAGTTTTGGGATTGACGAATGTTGGTTGGATGTGACACGCAGTCAGAAATTATTTGGTGATGGTATCCAAATTGCCCATAAGATTCGGCAAGCCGTCAAAGACGAACTGGGCTTAACAATTTCGGTGGGTGTTTCTTTTAACAAGACCTATGCCAAATTGGGGAGTGATTTGGCTGAGCCTGATAGTGTGGTCGCCATTACTTTGGAAAATTATCGCCAGTTAATTTATCCATTACCGCTCAACAATTTATTGTTTGTGGGGAAAAAGACTTTGGCGTTGTTAGGAAAGTTAAATATGAAAACCATTGGTGATTTGGCCAATTATGATGTTGCGTTATTAAAAACTTTTTTGGGGATTAATGCGGAAAAATTAGTTGCCGAGGCACGTGGCGAAGATGACAGCGAAGTGAATGATTTTTATGAACACGAGTTGCCCAAGAGTGTGGGAAATGGTACCACGTTACCTTTTGATTTAACCACAAAAAAAGAAGTGGAAGCGGTATTGTATCTGTTAAGCGAGAAGATTGCATTTCGGAAGTCGGATCGTAGCCATGTCGTTCTGT
>JAZSQY010000087.1:0-3081 GCA_045538225.1 Clostridia bacterium
CCAAGCGGTCTTAGGGAAGACAATGACTAGACCCAACTCCTTGGCTCACAGAACGACATGGCTACGATCCGACTTTAACTTAATCATACTTGCCCCCCATACGTTGGATAAAATAGGCTTCCATATTTTGTGTTGCGTACATCAATTCAGAGACGCTTATATTGGCCATAACTAACGCACGATTAACCGCCACACTATCCAAGTTTTCGGCAACTACTGCCAATCCACCGTCAATGGTTTCCAGCTTTGCCGCTGGATATAATTTGTGAATCACTTTGGTGGCTTCCGTAACTTGCTCCGTGAAAATTTGTAAGTTTTGTTGGCATTGTTCAGCCAATGCGGCGGCGGTAATTTCTTCCACCAAACGGCCGTTGTTAATAATGCCGTAACGCGTGGTAATCTTGGCAAGTTCGTCCAAAAGGTGACTGGATACCAAAATGGTAACTTTCTTTTCGTGATTCAAACGCAATAAAAGGTCGCGGATTTCCTTGATTCCTTCGGGGTCCAAGCCATTAATTGGTTCGTCCAAAATTAACAATTCCGGATTCCCCAGCATCGCAATCGCAATCCCCAAGCGTTGTTTCATCCCCAAAGAAAATTTACCAACCTTCTTTTTTCCGACATGCCCCAAACCGACGAAATCCAACAGTGCGTGCAAATCTTGACAGTCATTCACTAACAAAGCAAACCGTTTCAAATTCTCATAAGCCGTACATTGTGTATAAAAAGCTGGTGCTTCAATCAACGCGCCAATGCGGCGGCGTCCTTGACTTAAAGCCGAACTACCGAATAGTTGAATATCACCACTGGTCGCATGAGACATGCCCAATAATAATTATATCAACGTGGTTTTACCGGCTCCGTTCTTACCAATAAAGCCATAAATATCACCGTGCGCCACGTGCATCGAAACGGCGTTCAAGACCGTTTTTTTGCCATAACTTTTGGTCAGGTTTTGGGTTTCAACAACAAAGATATTTTGACTTTGTTCATTCATAAAAACATTATTTACAATATCACAACAGATGTAAAATGTTTTTTTTGTTTAATTTAGTAATTTTATGTTAATCTTAACATATGACATTTTTCGACAACAAAGTTTTGAAAATTGTACTGTCCATTTTATTCGGCGGTTTGGTCATGGGTTTATATTTATTTCTTGCCACACACAGTACCTATACTTACCGCGGATTATATTATGCTTGCATTGTTTTGTCATTTATCTTCGCTTTCATTTTTGTGCGTCGTAATAGCAAACAAATTTCGTTGACCGCGGCACTGCTGTTTGCATGTTGTGCGGATTACTTTTTAATCCTTAATTTTGTCGTCAGTCGCAGCACCACGGACCAAGTGTTCGGCATGCTGGCTTTCTGCGGCTTGCAAATCTGCTTTGCCATTTATACTTGGTTTTTAATAAAATCTTTGCAATGGCGCATCGGAATGGTTATCATCCGTGCGGCGGTGTCGTGCCTTGTCGCCATCATCCTGCCATTGCTCCATCTGGGCTTGTTGGAGATTTTATCCGTGGTCTACTTCTTTAATTTCTTCATCACCATCATCATTGTTGCTTGCCATGCTAAGTCCGAATGGTTAACTTTGGTCGGCATGATATCGTTCTTCATTTGTGACATTATAATTGGATTAACTAATGGCGGCGGAGCTATCCTCGGAATTAACACAGTTTGGTTAGCCAGCGGAGATTATGCGTTTTTCTTTTACGTACCTGGAATTTTTCTTATTGCCCTATCTAGTGTTTGGGCAAATAAAAAAAGCGGCTTAACACCGCTTCGTTAATTTAAATTATTGATTAATCGACTGAGTTTTATTTTTGGTAAAACGTTGGCTAAGTTTATCGCACAAGATTGCCACACTTAAAACAATTCCTGCCGCCAAAGAAAATCCAACCACGTACAACACGAAGAACAGAAGCCATGGTACTAAAGGATAAATCATTGAAAGAATTGGCAAAGTACATGGGTAATATGGCCCGATAAAGAACATGTTAAATGTTTCGTCTGGGACAATAAAATGCGCAATGATATTCATGGTCAAAGCAATTAACAACATACAAACAAAGACGATACCAGCTTTTAATAATGTCTTGTAATTAAATTGAACACTGCGCGTCACAAACAAAAGGAAAGCGATTACCACCATACCAGCATGCACAATCATGGTTTGAATGTTAATAAAAATAGTACTGATGTAAACATCACCCGGATAAATCATAACTAACAAACCACCAATCAAGGCAAAAGTCGCTAAGTATGATAATAACGCATCATAGACACAACCTTTGTGTAAGATACCAGCCAGTAACATTAAGTACATCGGAGTTGAACAGAATTGGAACGGGAAAGCATAAGTTTGGAAATCAAAAACTAAATTTCCGTCGGCATCAAATTCAAAGCTGTAAATTAATTGTTTAATGATTTCCAAAACAATAACTGTAATGCCCATGACCAACAAAATGTTCGCCACGGCTTTGGGGCTAATGCGTTTACGGAAAACATAGACCAAAACACAAGCCCCAATCATAATTCCAAACCACAACAAATGGAACCAACCGTACAAAGCTGGTTCTGGCATTTCAGTTTGGAAGAATCGGATAAAGCCTTCAAATAATCCCATTGATTCTCCTTTCGTTATTGTATTGTGGTGCCCAGGATCGGACTTGAACCGATATGGAGTTTCCCCCGAGGGATTTTAAGTCCCTTGCGTCTGCCGATTTCGCCACCTGGGCATACGCACATTATAGCACCTATGATTAATATTGACAAGATAATTTGTGCATAATAATTACAACGGGAAATTTATTTGTTATGTTATAAACAGTAAACATGATTTATTTGCCGAAAACCCTAAAATATGGAATAATCAAAATATGAACCAAAGTGAAAATTTTGTAACTTTAGACCGTTATTTCCGCGCCGCAAATTACCTTTCGGCCGCACAACTTTATTTATGTGATAATCCAATCCTCGAAAGACCACTCACAAGGAACGACATTAAAAATCGTATCTTAGGCCACTGGGGAACAGTTGTCGGTCAAAACTTCATTTACACACATCTCAGTCGTGC
>JAZSQY010000069.1:0-6311 GCA_045538225.1 Clostridia bacterium
TAGGTGAGATTGAACAAGATGAAGAAATATAAGATAAATGGATTATCGTGTCCTAATTGTGCCAAGCAGCTAGAGATGGAATTAAATAAATTAGAGAGTGTTAAATCGGCAAAAATTGATTTTATTCGCTCTGTTTTAGAGTTGGAATTTGTAATTGAAGAAGAGACAACCTTAAAAGACGTTTTAAATCTGACCGCCAGATTGGAACCAAATGCAACAATTATTTTGAAAAACAAAAAAACGGGCAATTTAAGGTTGTGGTTGCAGGTTTTTTGTTTGCTAACTGGTCTGGTTTTGGGTGGTATGCTTTTTTCATTCAAGTTGCCTTCCGTTTGGTATTGGGTGCTGTTTGTGTTTAGTGCGTTGTTGATGGGGTATCAAACTTATTATCGAGCGATCAATTTATTGTTGAGGGGAATTATCAATGAGAACTTTTTAGTGACCTTGTCGGTTGTTGGTGCGACTTTAGTCGGTGAACATTTTGATGGTTTGATGGTAATTGCATTATATTCAATTGGTAAAATTTTAGAAAGTATTGCTTTGAACAGGTCAAAGAAAACAATCGAAAATTTAACAAATATTAAACCTGAATTTGCGGTTATTTTGGGGGCGGACAATGAGGAAATAACAGTGCAGCCCGGTCAAATTAAAGTGGGCGATGTCTTGGTGATAAGGGCAGGTGAAAAAATTGCGGTTGATGGAATTGTCAAGGCGGGAAATGTGTCATTAAATACGCAGAGTTTAACGGGGGAAAGTTTGCCGCAAACTGTTGCAAAAGGCGATAAAGTATTATCTGGCTCGATTGTGCTTGATGGGGTTGTGTATGTAGAGGCAACGAATGAATACCAAAAAAGTACGGTCAATAAAATTGTTGATTTAATCGAAAATGCAAGTAATAAAAAAGCGAAGACTGAAACCGTAATTGCCAAAATTTCAAAATGGTATAGTTTGGGCGTAATTGTATTATCAGTGGTTGTTTGTGGACTGGTCTGGGGGATTACGCAAAATTTTAGTACGGCAGTCTATCGTGGGTTAATTTTCTTGGTTGTTTCTTGTCCGTGTGCTTTTGCGATTTCGGTACCGTTAGCTTATTTTTCCGGGTTAGGCAACGCTTCCCGAAACGGAATTTTAATTAAGGGATCCAATTATTTGGACGTTTTGGCGGGGATTGACGTTGTGGCGTTTGATAAAACGGGCACACTTACCACCGGCGAGTTTGAGATTATTGATATTAACGTTAAAAATAGTAATTATACAACAGAAGATATTCTTTATTTAGCCAGTTTGGGCGAACAATATTCAAACCATCCACTTGCCAAAGCAATTGTGAGCGGTTGTGATAAAAAGTTAGAAAAATTGCAAGAAGTTAAAGAAGTTGCTGGCAGAGGAGTTGAGTATCAATATCAGGGCAAAAATTATTTTGTGGGGCGTAAAAATCAAGAACAAAAAGCGACCGTTGTTGAACTTTATTGTAGAGACGCGTTAATTGGTGAAATCTTTTTGCAAGATGCGGTTAAACAAGTATCTCAACAAACAATTAGTCAATTGAATGCTTTGGGTGTGAAGACCGTGATGTTGTCCGGTGACAACCAAGAAACCGTGCAAAAAGTGGCAGCGCAATTAAAAATTCAAGAAGCTTATTCCAAACTTTTACCAGAAGAAAAATTTACGCAAATTGAAAAAATCAAGTCCGCAGGGGCAACTGTTGCGTATGTTGGTGATGGCATCAATGATGCGCCGTCATTAACTTTGGCAGATGTCGGTATCAGTATGGGATTAAATGGTAGTTCAGTGAGCCTTGATGCGTCAGATGTTGTAATTGCCAATGATAATCCTGGAAAAATTATCGATGGTATTAGAATTTCCAAGTATACACGGAAAATAGTTTGGCAAAATATAATTTTATCCGCAATTATAAAAATTGTGTTCTTGACTACTGGAGCCTTGGGCGTTACTGGAATGTTAAGTGCTGTGATTGCCGATGTCGGGGTGACGCTGTGTGCAATTTTGAACAGTTTGCGGGCATTGAAAAATAAAGCTAAGTTAAGTTATCGATCCGTGTAACTATTCTGTTTTTCTTGATAATGTTCGGTGGTAATTTTGTTGCCGCTGTATAAAATACGTGTAAGATGAGTGCCGTGGGTGGCTACAATTTCATTCGGAAGAATGTCAATCTTATCCGCGGTTAAGTAGGTTTTTTCTGCTTGATTAATCACGATATTGCCCGCAACAAGGTATGGATCGCGCTCAAATTTGACCGGTAAGGCGGTTAAGTCGCGGTTGTTGGGAATTTGTATCAAATAGGTATGCGGTGCAATCTGGGGCGTATTCTGGGCGTTGTAACGGGCTTCGTGGGAAGATGTGGTAATAATTAAATCGTTATCGGGGAACCAGTCGATGACTATGGATTGGCCTTTTTGAAGCTCGACAGTGTATTCGTGATTAACTGTCACAGTTCCAATATGTTGTAAAATAAATTGCGTATGTTCCATGTTTAATGATATTCTTATATGTATGAATTTAATCTCGGAAAAAGACGCTAGTCGATTAAATCCTTTATATTTGGCTTTTGTAGGCGACGCTGTGTGGTCTTACAATATTCGTGCTGTGATGTTGATTGAAAACGTAGCGAATTACAGTAAGGCTGGGGAAATGCATAGTATTGCTACGTCATATGAATGTGCTTCGTTCCAAAGTGAAATCTTTCGTGAATTAGAGCCGACTTTTACGGAAATCGAAAAAGATTTAGTTAAACACGCACGTAATGCTCATAACAACAATGTGCCCAAGTCAACTACGTTGGCAAATTACAAGCGCGCAACAGCGATTGAAGCATTGATTGGCTTTTGGCATTTGACGGGAAATTTAGGGCGAATTAATGCTGCTTTGAATGTAGCACGAATGAAGGAGATTCAATACTGATGTTAATTGAAGGTAGAAATAGCGTTGAACAGGCTTTATTAGGTAATGGCACGATTGATAAAATTTTAATGTCACCAAATTTACGTGACCAAAACTTGATTGAGCGCATTAAAAATTCTGGGGTGACCTATCAATTTGTGGATAAGGCGGCTTTAGATAAAATTAGTAAATCTAAGAATCACCAAGGCGTTGTGGCTTATGTGACGAATTATCATTATTTTGATTTAAAGGACGTCATCGAATGTGCTTATGCACAAGGGAAACAACCTTTGATGTTGATTTTAGATGGGGTTGAAGATCCGCATAATTTGGGTAATATTATTCGTACGGCCGAATGTATGGGCGTAGATGGCATTATTTTGCCGAAGAATCGCAGTGTAACGGTGAATGATACGGCGATGCGTGTAAGTCAAGGTGCGGCTTCCAATGTGCGGATATGTAAGGTTGTGAATATCAATCAAGAAATTCAACGCTTAAAAGACAAAGGTTTTTGGATTTATGGCGTAGAATTGGGTGGTGTTGAAATTTCTAAAGTTAATTTGAAGGGACCAACTGTGTTAGTAATGGGTAGTGAAGGAAAAGGCATTCACCAGTTGACGCGCAAATTAGTGGATGGAATTGTTACAATTCGTATGCATGGAAAAGTGAATAGTTTAAATGTGGGCAGTGCTACGGCAATTGCTTTGTATGAAGTGAACCGACAAAGGAGTTTATGACACAGAACAGTTTCGCAAACGACAAAATTTCAATCGAAGCCAAGCACGAAAGAATGATTCGTGCGATTGTGCGTGAGTTAATGCGTAAGTGTGAATTTAGTGTAGGGTTACATGATGAAGATGATTTATACATGGAAGGGATTCTGGGGTTATTGAAAGCTAAACAAACTTTTGATACTACACGCAATGTAAAGTTTGAAACTTTTGCCAGTCTGGTAATTAGTAACCGTATTAAAGACGCGATTAAAGGTAAAAACAAAGGAGATAGTGGACAAATTATTGAATTGGCGGATCCCGTCGATTTTGATATGAAAAGTGAAATTATCGAAAAAAAGAAAATTTTACAAGAGGTTTTAGCAATTTGTAATGATTTTGAAAAGGCAATTTTTAATGCTTATTTTCAAGGATATTCGTACCAAGAGATTTGTGAAATTTTTGATGTTAACAAAAAGAAAGTGGATAATACGATTCAGAAGATTCATCGCTTGGCGCGATCGCTTTATAAAGATCAACTATGATTGAAATGACTTGGAAAATAGGGTATAATAAATAATATGTTAGATGAAATTGTGATAAGTGGTGCGCGTGAACATAATTTAAAAAATGTTGACGTTGTGATTCCGCGGAATAAATTGGTTGTTTTTACCGGTGTATCTGGTAGCGGAAAGAGCAGTTTAGCTTTTGGTACCTTGTATGCGGAAGGTCAACGTCGTTTTATGGAAAGCTTGAGTTCGTATGCTCGTATGTTTTTGGGGCAAATGCAAAAGCCAGACGTTGACAAAATTACTGGTTTGTCGCCGTCGATTGCAATTGACCAAAAAACAACAAACAATAACCCACGCTCAACAGTGGGGACGGTAACCGAAATTTATGACTATTTACGTTTGTTGTATGCACGTGTGGGAATACCTCATTGTCCGCATTGTGGTAAAGTTGTCGAACGGCAAACGGTTGATCAAATTGTTGACCAAATCTACCAGAACTTTTCTGGGCAACAAATTTATTTAGAAGCACCCATTGTGCGTGGTGCCAAAGGAAGTTTCGAAAAGCGTTTTGATGAATTGCGCAAAAGTGGTTTTGTGCGCGTTAAAGTGGACGGAAACCTGTGGACGTTGGACGAAGAGATCAAGCTCGATAAAAATATAAAACACAGTATCAATGTCGTTGTAGACCGTTTAAAGGCGTTAGAAGACGAACGTGCGCGTTTAGTTGACGGGCTTGAGATTGCTTTGCGTTTAACCAATGGTTTAGTAACCATCGTTTGTGGTGATGATAGTCGTACGTTTTCGGATAAGCTGGCTTGCGTTGATTGCGGCATTTCCATTTCGGAATTAGAACCACGCAGCTTTTCGTTTAACAGTCCTTTCGGCGCTTGTGAACATTGTAATGGTTTAGGCTTTGTTGCGCGCATGGATCCGGAAAAACTTAAACATTGTGCGTTTGAGTCTATTCGTTACTTGACTCCTGAAGAAGCAATGACGCGCTACCACGAAACAAGTAGTGAATACATGCGTAATGCTCTAGGCAAGATGATTATCAAAGATGACTGTCCGGCTTGTTGTGGGCAAAAATTAAAACCCGAAGTTCTGGCCGTTACCGTAGGTGATTATAACATTTCACAGTTAACGGCATTGCCCATTACGGAAATGATTAATGTCGTACGTGATCTGGAATTGACGGGCGCGGCGGCTGTAACAGCACAACCAATCGTTAAAGAAGTGTTGGCACGTTGCCAGTTCTTGGTGGATGTGGGGTTGCATTATTTAACGTTAGCACGTAGCGCAGGTTCTTTATCGGGCGGGGAAAGTCAACGGATTCGTTTGGCAACGCAAATTGGTGCTGGATTAGTTGGGGTGTTATATATTTTGGACGAACCAAGTATTGGATTGCATCAACGTGATAACCAGCGTTTATTGTCGGCATTAATGCATTTACGTGATCTAGGCAATACATTGATTGTTGTTGAACATGATGAGGAAACTATCCGCAGTGCGGATTATGTCGTTGATGTTGGTCCGTTTGCTGGGCGTCATGGTGGCGAAATTGTCGTTGCCGGAACAGTGCAAGAAGTGATGGATTGTTCACGTTCAATTACCGGCAGCTTTTTATCAGGTAAAGAACAAATTAAAGTTCCGACAAAACGTCGACCGATTACGGATAAAAAGATTTGGGTTCGTGATGCAAAAACTAATAATTTGAAGCACATTGATGTGTCTTTCCCGGTTGGCGTGTTTACGGCGGTGACCGGCGTGTCTGGTAGTGGAAAAAGTAGTTTGGTGAACTACGAGCTGTTACAGGGCCTGCAAAATGGCATTGGAGAGCCGCATGTTGATAAAATCATCCGCATTGACCAAAGTCCGATTGGGCGTACGCCGCGCAGTAACCCTGCAACTTACACAGGTTTATGGACTTTGGTGCGTGAGTTGTTTGCGGCTACGAAAGAGGCCAAAGAACGTGGCTTTGAACCTGGTCGTTTTTCCTTTAATGTGGCTGGCGGGCGTTGTGAAAGTTGTCAAGGTGATGGCACACAAAAAATTGAAATGCACTTCCTGCCCGATATATATGTGAAGTGTGATGTGTGCGGTGGAAAGCGTTTTAACCGTGAAACGTTGTCGGTTCTTTATAAAGGAAAAAACATTTGGGATATTTTAGAAATGACGGTTGATGAGGCTT
>JAZSQY010000066.1:0-2175 GCA_045538225.1 Clostridia bacterium
TGTTGGTAATATTGTTGTTAATTTAGCCCCGGCGGCATCTAAAAAAGAAGGTGCTATGTATGATTTACCAATTGCTGTTGGGATTCTTGCCAATGCAAATGTTATTACACAATCATTGAATGATTGGGCTTTTTATGGTGAGTTATCTTTAAACGGTGAATTGCGACGCTCGAATGGGGTTTTACCGGCTTTATTGACAGCAGTTGAAAAGAAAATTAAAAATGTAATCATACCATCTGAAAATTATCATGAAGCATCGTTTGTTTCTGGCATTAATATCTATACAGCGAAAAACTTGGGTGACGTTGTAAATTTTTTTGCGGGTAATATGATAGACCAGAAAGATTTGAAGCTGGTTGATGCGGCGAATTTTAAAACGTTATTAGCGGACGCTACCTATCCATGTGATATGAAATATGTGCGTGGCCAATTTGTAGCGAAACGTGCGTTAGAAATTGCGGCGGCCGGTGGGCATAATATCTTAATGATTGGACCACCGGGTAGCGGTAAAACAATGTTAGCAAAATGTTTTCAAACGATATTGCCACCCATGACTTTTAATGAAAGTATGGAAACAACCAAAATTCACAGTTGTGCCGGATTATTGGACGCAGAACATGGAATCGTTTTAACACGCCCTTTCCGCTGTCCACATCATACTGCTTCTGCTGTATCGTTGGCGGGGGGCGGAAAATATGCGCGTCCCGGTGAAATTTCATTGGCCCATAATGGTGTTTTGTTTTTAGACGAAATGCCGGAGTATAACCGCAGTTGCTTGGAATTACTACGTCAACCTTTGGAAAACTATACCATCATGATTTCAAGGGCATCAATGACGGTAGAATATCCGGCTTCATTTGTATTAGTAGCAAGTATGAATCCTTGTCCTTGTGGCTATTATGGCAGTCGTATTAATCGCTGTAAATGTACCCAAACACAGATTCAACGCTATTTAGGAAAGATTTCGGGACCTTTATTGGATCGTATTGATTTACACATTGAAGTCGACCAAGTCACTTATGATGATTTAACAAATGATAAGTTAGCAGAGGATAGTGCAACTATTCGTGAACGCGTGACAAAAGCCAGGGCAATACAAAATGAACGCTTCCAAAAAGCCACCATTCATAATAATGCTACCATGGATACGGCAATGACAAAGAAATATTGTACATTGAGTGCAGAAGGCGAAAACGTTTTGAAGACTGCCTTTGAACGTTTGAATTTATCGGCCCGGGCCTATACACGAATTTTAAAAGTGGCAAGGACAATTGCGGATTTAGCGGGATCGGAAGAAATTTTACCTGAACATATCAGTGAGGCAATTTCGTATCGTAGCTTAGATCGTTTTAACCGAGGTTGCAATGAGTGATGTGCAAATAATTCGAATAGGTGATGTTAATTATCCTAGTTCACTTATGGAATTAAAAGACCCACCAAAACAATTGTATGTTAAGGGAAATTTAGATTTATTAGAACGACCTAAAGTATCAATTGTCGGAACGCGTGATTGTACTCGTTATGGGCAAATGATTGCCAAGGAAATGGCTGCAGCATGCGTAGCTGCTGGATTTGTTGTCGTGTCGGGATTGGCGGAAGGAATAGATACTGCGGCTCATGTGGGTGCGAAAGATGCAACAATTGCTATTTTGGGTAATGGTGTTGACGTTTATTATCCAACTAGTAACAAAAATTTGCAGGACGAAATTGCAGTTAAAGGTTTGTTAGTATCCGAATATCCTCCGACATTACACGGAGGAAAAACGACATTTCCACAGCGCAATCGTATTGTGGCTGCTTTAGCTCAAGTGGTGGTGGCCGTGGAAGCGGATTTAAGAAGTGGGACGTTAATCACAATTAAAATGGCGAATGCGTTAAAACGAAAAGTTTATGCTGTACCGGGGAATATTAATTGTTACGCAAGCCAGGGTACAAATGCTTTAATTGCTAATAAAACGGCAGAAATGGTGACCAGTATCCCGGATTTAATTACTGCTTTAACTGGCATCATTGCATCCAAGTCAATAGTCAAAAACAAACAAATCAGTTTAGAACATCAAAATATTTTGAATATCTTAAAAACTGATGAAGTGCATTTTGATGATATTGTCTGTGAAGCTGGGGTGTCGGTAGCAGAGTTGTCAACACTCTTGACAAATATGGAAATGATTGGTT
>JAZSQY010000076.1:0-2537 GCA_045538225.1 Clostridia bacterium
GGCTACGATCCGACTTACACAGGATGCACCATTAGATATGCGTATGGATACCGATGCCAATAAAACAGCAGACACAGTTGTTAATTGTTATCCAGAAGCAAAGTTAGCCGATTTGATTTGGAACTACGGCGAAGAACGATATGCTCGCCGCATTGCCGCAGCCATCGTGGCGGCACGCCCGATTCGCAGTACGGGACATTTAGTTGATGTCATTAAAAATGCTGTTCCTGCTGGTTATGGTAAAACAGGGGGACATCCGGCCAAACGCACCTTCCAAGCAATCCGTATTGAAGTCAATCAAGAGTTAGAAAGTATTCAAAAATTTTTGGACGGCGCCATCGAAATGTTAAAGCCGCAAGGACGCTTGGCGGTCATTAGCTTCCACAGTTTAGAAGACCGCATCGTAAAACAAACATTCAAGCGTGCCGCGACCGATTGTATCTGTCCGCCTAAGATTCCACAGTGTATTTGTGGACATCATGCCACTGTAAAATTGTTGACAAAGAAACCAATTTGTCCGACAATAGATGAAACTGTATCCAATCCACGCAGTGCTTCGGCAAAATTGCGTGTGATTTGTAAGTTGTAGGAGGACAATGGCAACAATTACCGTTGAAAGTCCCGGAATCGCATCTGCCAAAGAGGAGGCAGCTGCAATTTTGTTTGCGCGCGATTCACTGCCATTAACTGCACCCGCTCCCGAACCCGTTGAAGCACCAGTTTCGGCACCTGCAACGCCAACTCGTCCTGTTTTTGCTCAATATCATATTCCAGAACCAATGGTTGCGAAACCAGTAGATACAACATCTTTCCGACCATATCAAAATTTTGACGAAGTAAAATTAACACCGGAACAACAAGTAGTTCGTCCATACATTGATAATAGTGGTTATTCCACGGTTATGGCATCGACAACTGTCGCTACGCCAACGATGGAAACAACTACTGTTTCTGTCCCAACTCAAACCGTAGCAGTGCAAAGTCCGCTTGATATCGAATTGGAAAAAGATACGCAGTATGTTGTGAAATTTAAACAATCTACCATCGTGGGCGCTGCGATTGTGGCTTCCATTTTTTTACTTTTGTCCATTTTGTGTGTTGTGAATATTGTGAGTTTGGTAACCACTTCTGCACAGGTTAGTGCTTTAATGCAAGAATCAGATGCGCTACATCAAACACTGGAACAAGAAAAGATAAATTTGGAAGAAGCACGTCAAGCTGCCGCTAATAATCAACAGCAAAACACTTACGTTGTACATTCTGTCCCATCCGAAAGTTCTTACGTCGCACCCGCCAGTGTGGCAACCAATAGTTCATTTTTTGACTGGTTATGTCATTCATTAAGCCAGTTATTTGGTTAATATCGGTTTCGGTCGACCATATACATGAGATATGCGACTCTACACAGCAACAAGTGAAAAGCGACGTTTGTTCGCTTTTTTTGTGATCGGCATGGCTATTGTAATGGTTTTAAGTGGCCGTTTGGTTTGGTTGCAAATTTTAACAGGGCAGGCGTTACAAGTGCGCGCAGCAGACCAGTGGTATCGTGATTTGCCTTTAATGGCAGAACGTGGAACAATTTATGACAGCAATGGTTTGGTACTAGCTAATTCAACATTAACATACAGTGTTTATTTGCGTCCGGTTGCCATTCAAGACAAAGAAACAACGTCACGTATTTTGTCCGAAATTTTGGATTTATCTTACCAGCGCATTTTGCAAAAAGCCAGCAGTAAAACCGTAAGTGAATGGCTAATTAAAATGCAGGTTGAGAAAGATGTGGCATTAAAATTAATAACTGCGAATTTAGATGGTGTTTATTTAAGTCAAACATACCAAAGGTCATATCCACTTGGCAGTGTCGGTGCACAGGTTTTGGGCATTGTCAGTGTTGACAACCATGGGCAAGAAGGTTTGGAAGCCTACTATGATGATGCCTTACGTGGACTTGATGGACGAATTGCCACACAAAGTGATTTACGTGGCATTAAAATTAAGGACGGAATCGAATATTATGTACCTTCGGTAGCAGGACAAGATTTATATCTTCATTTAGATGCAGGCATTCAAAATATTGTGCAAAACGTAATTTCACAAGCCTATGTTGAACATCGTGCTAAAAATGTTGCGGCTTTGGTTTATGATATTACAACGGGCGGTGTTGTGGCCTCTGCAAGTGCGCCGTTTTATGATTTGAATGAACAGCCACGTGATGATGTTGTGACCTTATTAACGCAAATTAAAAATTCGCCCATGATTAACGTTTTGGAACCGGGTTCAACTTTTAAAATCATTACTTTGGCTGCCGCATTAGAGGAAGGTGTGGTAAGCCTGGATGACCGATTTGGTTGTGGGGGCAGTCGTACAATTGCTGGTGAACGGATTAAATGTTGGAAAACTAAGGGACACGGTACACAGACATTGGCGGAAGGCGTCAACAATTCTTGTAACTGTGTTTTCATGGATTTGGCATTACGGTTAGGGGTTGAACGGTATTATAGCTATTTGGAAAAATTTGGCATTGGTAAAAAGTCGGG
>JAZSQY010000017.1:0-5252 GCA_045538225.1 Clostridia bacterium
AATTTTGCCAGATAATTTTGCCCCAGAAAAATCCAACCATTTTGGTAAACTGATTTTTTGGTCTTTCAAAACCTTGAAAATTTCCAATTCTTTTTTAGTTTCTTTAATTGCGATAACATCGCCTTTTTCAACTAAATAAGAAGGAATATTTACAGACTTGTCGTTAACAGTTATGTGACCGTGTGAAACTAATTGACGTGCTTCACTACGACTGTCTGCAATACCCATACGATAAACTACGTTATCCAAACGACGTTCCAAGTATGATAATAAATTATCACCGGTACGCCCCTTGCTATTAGCAGCTTTTTCATATAAAGCATGGAATTGTTTTTCTTGTAAACCGTACGCGCGTTTTACTTTTTGTTTTTCACGCAACTGTGTACCATATTCTTTTTCTTTTTTACGTGCTAAGCCGTGTTGTCCAGGAACGACAGGACGTTTTTCCATTGCACATTTTGCTGACAAACAACGTTCGCCTTTCAAGAACAATTTACATCCTTCACGACGGCAAAGACGACAATCTGGACCAATATATTTTGCCATTATTATTTTCTCCTCCTCTTCGGTGGTCTACAACCGTTATGAGCAACCGGTGAAGTATCAGTAATTGATAAAACTTCCAAACCAGCTTGATTCAACGCACGAATAGCGTTTTCACGACCAGCACCCGGACCCTTAACAAAAACATCGACTTTTAATAAACCCATTTCTTTCGCTGTAGCAGCTGCTTTTTCTGCAGTTGTTTGCGCTGCAAATGGAGTTGATTTACGACTTCCTTTAAAACCTGCAACACCAGCACTTGCCCAGTTGATAACATTGCCTTGTTCATCTGTTAAAGTGACAATCGTGTTATTAAATGATGCATTGATAAAAGCTTTACCTTTTGCATTTAACGTTTTTTTATGTTTACGTTTTGCAACCGGTTTTTTCTTCATCGGTGCATTTGATTTTGCTTCTGCCATTTATATCCTCCTAAACTCCTTATGATGACTTGGTCCTAATAACCATTTTCTTTGGACCTTTACGTGTACGCGCATTTTGCTTAGTTGATTGACCGCGAACAGGTAAACCTTTACGATGGCGAATGCCACGATAGCAACCAATTTCCGTCAAACGTTTAATATCTAAAGATATTTCACGACGTAAGTCACCTTCTGTTTTGAAATTCTTATCAATGTAAGTTCTGATTTCGTTAATTTTTGCTTCCGGCACATCTTTAGTACGAATTGTTGGATTTACATCACAATCCGCACAGATTTTGTCTGCCGTTTTTAAGCCAATGCCATAGATATACGTTAAAGCATATTTAATGCATTTATCCTTCGGTATATCTACACCACAAATTCTTGCCATTATTTTCTCCTTTTTTGATTTATCTATAAAAACGCGCACCCCAATATTGCCGCGCGGGATGCACGAGAATTTGCCTTAACGCGGTGATTTACACGGACGCGGTTGGCGTTGTTTGTGTTTTGGATTTTCACAAATGACCATAACGGTACCCTCACGTTTGATAACCTTGCATTTGTTGCAAATCGGTTTTACTCCACTTCTAACTTTCATTGTCCATTTCCTCCGTTATCAATTACAGATTTACTACGCCAGGTAATACGTCCATTGTTTAAATCATAAGGCGAAATTTCCAACTTCACCATATCACCTTCAAGGACCTTAATGTTGTTTTTGTAAAGCTTCCCAGATAAGTACGCCATGATGACATGACCATTAGACAATTTCACTTTAAATTTTGCATTTCGCATCACTTCAATGACACTGCCTTCAACTTCGATTGCATCGACTTTACTCAAAAAAACAACCCTCCCGCTAATAAATCCACAATAAACACTATATTACAATATTAATTTAAATTTGTAAAGCACATTTTTATCAAACTTGTCAATGATTTTTTAAACAAAAGGGAAAGTTTAATTATATTAAATGTATTCTTCATCGTCTTCATCTTGATCAACAGCTAGTTGCGGAACTTCATTTATTTGCTCTTTTTGCTCTACCATTGGTTTTACTTCATCGCGTACCAAAGAAGGTTGTGATTGTTGTAATGTTTCTAATTGAACCTTTTCATCTTTTTTAACTTCTTTCGGTTTAGAATCTTTTTTTACATTCCCGGATACGCGTTTTTTGTATTTTAAAGAATCAATAACGACAAAGCCAACTGAAGCAAGTAATAAAATTCCAGAGACAATACAACCAATTAAAACCAGAGACATACCAGAATTATCAGTAGAATTACTTATGTTCGCATCTGCACCAAAAACAATATTTCCCAAATTTCCTACACCGCACAAATTAAACACACAACATACAGAAGCTATAAAAAACGAAAAACTTATAACCAAACACAAAAAACTAGTACTTCTCTTAACTTTCATTTTTTCCCCCAAAAGTTATTTTAGTATATATCAATGTTCTTGTTTTAGACAAATCAATTTTTCTTATTCTTATCAGGGAAATAATCACGCCCCAACAAACTGTCGGGTAAGTATTGCTGCTCAACATATCCACCAAAATCATGCGGGTATTTGTAATTTTTATGTGCTTCTGTGTGATTCTTTAAATATTCTGGAATTCGATCATCCGCGTGATTCACTGCATCATCTTGGGCTTGACTCATTGCCGTTACAACGCGATTATCTTTTGGAGCTTGGCAAACATAAACTATGGCTTGGGTTAAAGCCAAGTTTCCTTCCGGCATTCCCATATTGTCTAAAGCATATAATGCAGAGCAAGCTTGTACCATTGCTTGCGGATCCGATAGACCAACATCCTCGCAAGCATGAGCAATTACACGTCGCACAATAATTTGTGGTTGCATTCCCGCAGCAATCAATCGATTTGCATAATACAAAGCTGCGGTTGTATCACTACCACGCATACTTTTACAGAACGCACTTAGAATATGATAGTACAATGTTTCGTCTAAATTTAACGCCTTTTGTTGTAAACATTCAGCTGCGATTTTTTTATCAACCATAATAATTCCATCATTATTTGGTTTTGTTGTTATCGCGCACAATTCCAAGCCATTAAGAGCACTACGCACATCGCCGGCACATGCAGTTGCAAAATAATTTAAAGCATCTTCATCAATGTTTAATTTAAAATTAGCTAACCCTTGCGGAGACTCAATCGCTTTTTTTAAAACAGCTTTTATATCATCTTCACTTAAACGCTTAAATTCAAACACCGTACAACGCGAAACGATCGCCCGTGTCATGCTGTAACTTGGGTTTTCCGTCGTACAGCCAATTAACAGTAAATAACCTGCTTCCAAAGCACCTAACAATGAATCACTCTGCGCCTTGTTCCATCTATGGCACTCGTCTAATAATAAATAAGTTTTTTTGCCGTGTAATTCGAAATCCGTTTTAGCTTGTTGCATTACAGTTTTGACTTCGGCAACACCAGTCGACACAGCATTGATTTTAACAAATTTTGCGTTGCTGCTGTCTGCGATAATTTGCGCCAAAGTTGTTTTACCTGTTCCCGGAGGTCCAAAAAAAATTACACTTGGCACTCGCCCGGCTTGAATTAAACGCCTTAATAATTTACCTTCCGCCAATAGATGTTGCTGTCCGGCAAACTGACTTAGGACACATGGACGCATTCTCTCTGCCAAAGGTTTTTGCGTTTGATGCAAATTATCAAACAAAGTTTCCATAATTAAATTATTACATATTTATAGATTACCATCAAGCAGGAATCCAACTACAATTTAACGTCGTACTCCTGTCCAACTATAAAGGGTTGGTCTTGATTAAATTGATCTATGAAGATGCAAGGATCAACTTCTGGACTTTGCGCAGCCGTACGACAACGCGCAACACCATCGATAACAGCATCACATACCACTCGTACTGTCTTTCCTTTTTCACTTTCATGCTTTGCATCCAAGATGGCTTGTTGCGTTTTTTCAACAATTCTTAAACGCTTACGCTTTACAAATTCTCTGACTTGCTTCATACCAAAAGCAGCTGTACCTGGCTCACGCGAGAAAGCAAAAAAGCCAACATAATCCAACTTTACCATTTTTAAAAATTCAACCAACTCTTTAAATTCTTGCTTCGTTTCTGTTGGGAAACCAACCATCATCGTTGCGCGAATTGTAATATTGGGAATGATGTCACGTATCTTCGCAATTAAACTACGATAGGTTTCCGCACTGCCACGGCGGCCCATCATTTTTAAAACGCGAGCATTACAATGTTGGAATGGTATATCTAAATATTTTACAATTTTTTCGTTACCTGCAATTTCTTGCAATAATTTATCAGTTAATAACTCTGGATAACAATAATGTAAGCGTACGCGTTTCACACCATCCACAGCAGTTATTGCCTTTAATAAATCCACCAAACTTGTGCCTAAATCAACACCATACATTGTTACATCTTGCGCCACCAGAATATATTCTGGAACACCCAGTTTTGCAAAGTGCTCAACTTCAGAAACAATTTCTTCAATTGGACGTGAAATATATTTACCACGGATTGACGGAATTGTACAAAAAGCACAACGACGGTTGCACCCATCTGCAATTTTGATATACACGTAACTGGATGGCGTTGATAACAACTTATTTCCGGCTACGGCAACTTTACCCGTTATTAAAGCTGCTAAATCTTGATAATCCTTTGTTTCCCACCAAAGATCAACCTCAGGCAATCCTTTGCGTAAATCATCACGATTATTTGGCACGATACAACCACAAACCACCAATTGAGCATGTGGTTTATAAACTAATTTTTGAGTAATGCAATCAATACTTTCTTGCCTCGCACTATTAATAAAGCCGCAGGTATTAACAACTATAATATCGGCTTCATTATCATCATCAACCATTTGGCATCCTGCACGTTGTAAATATCCAGCCAACACTTCGCTATCTGCGCGATTTTTATCACAACCCAAAGTAGTTATGCAAACTTTTTTCTCTGGTAAATTCATATTGCATGATACCGCGTTTTCATATATAATTCAACTGTAATATCTGCTCCGATGGTCAAGCGGCTAAGACGACACCCTCTCACGGTGTAATCACGGGTTCGATTCCCGTTCGGAGTACCAATCAAAATGCAATGTATACTATAGTTTGTATAATTTTATTGGCTTTGATCATTATATATTGTAATAATTTTCATATTTTTCATTATTTTTCGTTTTTTTAATAATTAGCATACCAAAAGTATGAAAAACTATTTTGGGGTTATGTTATTTAACATACTACTATA
>JAZSQY010000050.1:0-15621 GCA_045538225.1 Clostridia bacterium
GGCTACATATTATCAACCTGTTGGAACAACCGAACTTTATTATTTAGGTGATTCAACATTTGAAAATGCACAAATTACCGATATTAGCAATAACGCAATTACTGCAAATATTAAACTAAGCAATGATTTATACTTCCTTGAAGTAAACATTGGCGCAGATGCAAATTTGGTTGGTGAAAGTATTACAATAAAAATTAGTGCTAATGAAAATTATACAATTACAATTAATCCAGTATGGTTTGTTGTAGAAGGTTTTGATGTTATCAATCACCCAGAACGTCATATGTGGCTGATTAATATGAATGAAGCTGATGAAATTGATAATTTATTGTTCCGCGTGCGTGCTCGCCATTCAAACATCGGGGATGCCGAATTTAAAGCTCAATTACAAGAACAAATTTCATTATTCAATCAAAAATTAGCGATGAATTCCGGTGGACAATGGTTGAAAAATGAATGGTCTGAACATTTTGAACGTTATACGATTGGAAGCACTTATTTGGTTGTTCGTGCTGCCGTTGATTACAAGAATGGTGTTGCTTCATTAATTAAAATTGACGAAGCAAAAGCAACGCAAATTGTGCGTGATGTATTTGAATATGTAATCTATTCTGACATAGATTACGATATTGACGGTCTTCGCCCTGTACCGAATCATCCATCTGTAATGAGTTCTACTCAAGCAAAACAAGTAATTGGTACTAAGAAAAATTATGCGCTTAATGTTAATGGTCAAGCATCATATAATTATTTATGGGTTGAAAATGCTGGCGATTTAAAAGGTGCATATCAAGATTTAAACAGTGGCATGTTGGAAGTTGTTTACGATGATTTAACTATCTATATTAACAATCAAAACAATGATATTCAAGTAGAGTTACGTGCTAGTTCGGAAGTTTTAACAAAAAACATTCGTGTTTATGTACCTTATTTATCATCTTATAACAAAGGAATTTGGTATAGTCATTGTATTGAAATTACTCCAGTGTTGTTTGAATTAAAAGGTTGGACAATCGAACCAACTGTTCCACAAGAAAAACATTTAATTAAGGACGAAAACAACGGTGATTATTTGTTATTAACATCTAACAAGGCAGACTTTAAATATGTTGCCAAAATTAAATCGGGAAATTTTGCTGACAATGATTTAGAAGCATTGCTTCAAAATACAAAGGCAGAACTTGAAAGATTAGCTGTTGAAAATATTGAACCAATGGTAGAACAGGGTAACAACATTAGTTTTTATGGACTTGTTTTATATAGTAATGATAAAGATCAAAAATTAGAACACATTGTCGGATTATCCTGCTATGTTACTTATAAAAATGGTATTCCAGAATTTGACAGAAATCAATTTACAACGAATGAAATTTACAACCAAATATCTATTTCTACTGGTTACACTGAAGATGAATGGAAAGAAATAGTCAAACAACCATTAGCAAATGGCGTTGCTTACGCAAATCAAGCTGTTGGTACTGTTAAAACAAATACAATTGAAATTTCGGATGCAGCAAAAATTTTTACAAACAAAATTAAAGTTGTTAATAGATTAACGAAAGAACCAATTGTGATACCAGGCGAACGTGAAAATTTAGTTTCTGTAAAATGCGAAAAATTTGATGAAAATACAAAGAACTTGGTATTAAAAATAGCTTTGGCACCTGTCTATGCTTTGCGTTCTGAAAATATCGAAATTTTAATACCATATTCGGAAGAAGCAAATGCTGGCGAAGAAACATACGTGTTCTCATACCGTCTAACGCCTGTTTTGTACACTGTAAATGGTGTGTATCTTGCCGCAGCGGAAAATAATTTCGTTGAATTAAAAGAAAAAGACGTTCAATTGGAATTGAAGGTTAATGTTGATGCATGCAACGATTATAATTTAAAGAATATAATTGCGTTAGAAGTACAAAATTTAGAAGCAAGCATTTATGATGCTGTAAATAACAACGCATTAAATTTTGTAATTACTGATGATCTTAATGACGTTACCAATGTTAATGTATTAATTAAGTCTTATGACGGTTTACGTTGGATCAGTCGAATTGATAATATTGAAGCATTAAACTATATTAAATCATCGATAAATATTGATTATCAAGATGGATTACCGCAATTAAGCAATAACAATTCTTTCACAACCACTTTGATTCCATTCGAAATTCAAGTACAAACAAGAATGGTTGAAGTTTCTGATGGTGACTTGATTTTCCCGGATCCAGATCCGAAACCAGAGCCAAACCCTGGTGATGGTGAACAACCGGGTGTTGATGATGAAGAATATAAAAAACCAATTCATTTAGGTTCAACTAACGTAACTCAATTGATTGGAAGTACAAAAGAATACACATTAAGTGATATTGATGGGGAAGTGTTGTATCAATATTTGTGGGTATCTAATGCCGGCAGTGTTGTTACACCATTTGAAAATAGCTCTATGAAACTGACAGAGATCAATGAAGCTTTGAGCATTTCTGTCGACCCGTTGAACAATAATTTAACAGTTAAGTTAGAACCAAATTCTGCTTATTTATTAGAACCAATTTATATTTATATTCCTTATGTGGTTAATATTGATGGCGAAGATGTTTGGTACAGCCATCGTATGACAATTACACCTTTGTTGTTCAATTTAAAAGGCTGGACAATTCAAAGTGATGCGTCTGACTTAATTAATAAAGATGAACATTATTTAATGACTGCTAAAGAGATCACAATTAAATATGTTGCAGAGATTGAACATTATCTTCAAAATGACGCAAACTTAACGCGTAGAATTGAAAATGAAAAAACTAAATTGGAAGATAAAGCTGATGAATATGTAATTCAAGAAACTATTGAGGGAGATAATGTTTCTTTAAATGGTAATATCTTGAGTTGTGTGGATTTACAAAAAGCAGATGTAAACCGCATTAGTTTAGTGTCTTATTTAACTTATGAAAATGGCGTTCCGTGTTTAGTAAAAGACAGTAATCAAATTGCTTATAGTGAAATTACGGTATCAACAGGTTTTGAAATAGAAGAGTGGGAAGATATTATTGTCGATGAACAATTAAGGACCGATGTTGTCTATGGTGTACAAGCAATTGGTACGTCAAAAGTTTATGATGTGGAAATTGCCGATGCTGTTGAAATTGATGCGTATGGTATCGAAGTCTTAAATAAGGACACTCAAAAATCAATTGCTAATTTAGTTACAATCGATTATCGCGTCGTAGAAAATAATCAATTGAAATTGAACGTGACCTTAGCTGCAGATGTAAACTTGTTTAATGCTGTCGTGGAAATTAAGATTCCTTACTTAAAGAGTGAGTCCTTGTATCCAAATTACTTTGTTTCTTATTATATTTCACCGGTTGCTTTTGTGGTAGATGGTTTTTATTTATCTGCAAACGCTTCTAATAATGTAGATGTAACAGAAAATGATATTTCTTTGGATTTCCGTGTAAAAGCAAAACATACAAGCAATGCTAACCTTTATAATAATGTAATTAAAGGTATAATTGAAAATTTTGAAAATGAAATAAATAGTGAAATTAATATTGAAAAAATTGCTGCAGGTTTGTCAATTCAAGAGTTATACGAAGATATTAACATCCAGTTAGTTCAAAACTCTGGAAAAGTCTTAATTAGAAAATTAGATAACAAAAGTGCAATTAATACGCTTTCTGGTGAATTTGTAGTAGGGTATGAATTTGGTATTGCACAATTTGGTTCAATCGACTCCTTAACAGATAGTTTGATTAGTTTAAATATTCAAGTAACTACAAGAGAAATTGTTGATTCCAATCCAGAAGATCCAGAAAATCCAGAAGATCCAAATCCGAATCCGGAACCAACAGATCCAGAGGATCCGGAAGACCCAGACAATGAAGGCAAGAAAGAATACAAGATTGGTCAGACCGAAAAATATCAACAAGCGATTGGAACTTCGCGCGATTATAAAATTAGTTTTGCTAATGACGAAACGGTAACTTTCTATTTGAATCGTGTTGAAGTTAAAAATGGCGGCCCCAAAAGAGGGGATGGTGAATATGAAAACTTTGCAATTCAAGTTAAAGAAGATTCCAACAAGCAAGTTACCGTAAGCTTCACTTTAATGGCTTTGGCAAAAAATATTAACGACTGGATTGATATTTACATTCCTTATACTGCCAATAAAAATGGTATTGTTAATGATTGGTTTGTTTATATTTTACGCGTTAAACCGGTCTTGTTTGAAGTTAAAGGTTGGGCGTTGATGGTTGGTGGTGAGTTAGCCAACGAAGTAGTTTTAAATAATGATGCCGTAGAGTTATATTTCACCCCACAAATTATTCGTTGCGAAAATGATGCTTGCTATTACCCAGACGAATTAGAATATGTACGAAATGCAATTCGACGCTTAGAAATGGAAATTAACACTTATGATCCGACAAAGAATGATAAGTATACTTACATGGTTATTGAAAACACTCCGGAAGTAGGTTCATTGGTTAATTATTCTATAATTCGTGACGAAAGTACAAATACCTCATACCTAGTTCGAAATTCGAGTGAAGCATCGACAACGGTAATGAATCTTTCGGTAAATATTGCGTATGGTATTTCAGGTTTGGATCAAGAATATGTAGGTAGTGCGCAAGCTGTTCAACATTACGACGAATACAAAGACACAATTAAGGTTTATGGTCAAGTTAGTGTTCGAACAATGGATCGTTCCCTTTTTGAGGAATCAACAGAATTATTAATTCCGATCTCTCAAGACAATGCTGTACAATTAATGAATTTACAGTCTGGTTTTGATTATATATTAATGAGCGATATTTACTTAGACAGGATTCCTGGATTAGTAGAGGGTAAATGGAAACCTGTTAGTTTCCCAAGTGACGCCACTTTGGATGGTAACAACTATAAAATCTTCTTTGGTAATGCTGGTTTCGATTTAAGCGCGAAAGCTTCTAATATCGGTTTGTTTACAGAAATACCAAGTGGTTCTGTTGTAAAAAATGTTCAATTAGTTATTGAACGTGGATCGGTTAATGATCCATACACAACGTTAACCGTCGATTTACAAGATTACGAATCCGGTGCGGTTAATATTGGTTTATTGGCTGGTATCAACAATGGTATTGTTACGAACTGTGCGGTCTTATCTGGATGGCAATTCGAAATGCGCAATTTAACAGATGTTATTAATCCGGTAACCGAAACCTATTTCAAGGACTTATTGCCATTTAATAAAGATGGTTATGTATTCGACGATAACTATTTCTATGAACTTGGTGCGACAATCTGGGGTGAAGTTGTTGTTACTAATGTTTATAATAATTTAGGTTATCGTGTTGAAAAGGATTATGAAACTGGTAAATATGACAAAGTCATTTATGATGTTTACCACAATGTTGCAAAATGGATTGATCCAGACCGAACAAACGTTGCGCGTTACGATGAATATACTACAATCAATTTAGACAGCGATATTAGCAAGGCACATTTAAGTAAATCATTAGCTAAGTTCTATGTAAACGTAGACAATAGTAACTTAAATGTTACTCTCGGTGGATTAGTCGGTGTAAATACGCATATGGTTACCAACAGTCGTGTTTTAGTTGATGTTGAATTGTATGGTCCAGAAGCAATCAAAGAAACTGGCTTAATTGACGAAAAGAATGTCGCGTCATCAATTGTTGGTGGTTTCGCTGGTGTTAACAACGGAACAATTACTTCAAGTTTCTTCCGTGATGGTAGTGTTATTAATAATGCCAATGCCGCAGATAAAGAAAAGGGCAGCTTGTTGGGTGGTTTCGTTGGTCAAAATAATGGCAAGATTATGCAATCATATGCAATGGGTTGCTCCACGGGCCGCGATGAAAAATTGAATTTTATTTCGGCGGCTGGTATAGTTAAAACTGTTCGTAACTCTTTGGGTGGTTTTGTACATGTCAACAGTGGTGACATCTCCGATTGTTTAGTCAACATGGTAATTGAAAAAACTGGTACAGAAGGTTCGGCTGGTGGTTTTGTTTATAGAAATACTTCAAAGGGTACAATTACTAATTGTGTTGAAAATAATAATGTAATTGTTGTTGGTACCGGTTTGACGACAAAATATTACGCTCCATTTATCCAAGTTAATGGTGACGGTGAAGTTGATAAGAATTTCACCAATGTTAATAAAAAAGGTTTAAATAATTTAATTTATGCAGGTAACGTTAACCCGACAACTGTTTGGGGCGATAAAATTAAACATTTAACCAATAATTCAGAAGAAAAGAAATACAATGACATCAATAATTACAGCGGTTTCTCAATTGGTAATGATGAAGTAAGCGTATCTGATAAAAATACAATTTGGAAAATGACAAGTGTTGGCCCAATGTTACGTCTTGCAAATGAAATCGCCGTAAGTTCACGCAGGTATGCTCAGGATGCATCATTGTATTTGTACAAACCGGGTACGGCAAAAAATCCATATTTGGTATGGAATGAAGAACAATTTGATCAATATGTTTATCAAGCAACAGCTCACGCAGTTGAATCGGATAAGGATACGGCAGGAAGTGGCTTGCTTGATATCGAAAGTAATCGACAAAATAACCATTTGCGTTTAGTTGATAACTTTAGCTTGTCAAAAGGCATTCAAGGTTCGCAAAAAATTATTTATACTGGTACATTCGACGGTAACGGTTTGACCATGAGTGGAATTCATTCCACCACGAACGTTAACGGTTTGGCAACAATGGGCTTGTTCGGTAAGACCGAATATGCAACCATACGTAATATTAATTTCGAAGTTGGATCTATTATTTCGGAAGCTAGTTATGTTGGTGCAATTGCAGGTATTGCGATAAATACGAACTTTGTTGATGTTAAAGTTTTGAGCAATTCCGGGGCTGGTTTGGTAAGCGGTGAAAACATCGTTGGTGGTTTTGTCGGTTTAAATATTATTAATGATGAAACCGTTGAAAATTACAACATTCACAGTTCAATATCTGCGACAGCAACATTTGGATCTGCGGAAGACTATGATGAAAATACAAATCAGTTTACGTCGGGTGAAGAGTATGTCCGTCAAACTTTGTATTCGCAAGCTTCCGCACTTGATCAAACTTACGATCAAGGCTTCAGTACCGCAGGATCAGTTTTTGGGTTTGTAACTTCTAATCCAAATAATTACCGCTTGATTGATAAAGACGGAAATGAAACAATTGTTGCACGTAGATTTGATGCACATTTTGTTTCTGATAAAGGTGTTATTAAAGAAGAAGCATATCGTTCGGCGTTGAATTCTGAAAGAACTTGGTTCTCGAAAGATAAATTTGGTAACTATGTTGAAGATAGCAGCGTATACTACAAGAATCAAATTTCGTTGTATAATGTCAGTGGTGAACCGAGTGCTGTTTCCGCAAGTGTTGCGGGTGGTTTGATTGGTATCGTTGATGAAACAATAGCATTGTACAAACCAAACTTGATTAACTTGAAAAACTTAACGGGTAAATATTACTTGGGCGGTTTGGCAGGTATTAACTTGGGTAAAATTTTAGGTGAGACCAGTGTTGATGAAAACAATAAAACCACAACATATAGTACGGCAAACCTTAATTTAACGATTTCAACTTCTGCAAAACAATATATTTTCAGTGACGCAGAAATGATTGGCGATATATCTCAATATTGGGGTATGACGGTTGGTGGAATTGCCGGCTATAACAATGGTGTGATTGAAAATATTCATGTAAGCGCAAATGTTTTAGGTGCAAATTCTGGCTCGATATACATTATTGGTGGCGTTGTTGGTGTTAACGGCGAAAACGGCAATGTAGTAAATGCGGTTAATAACCATAACGAAATTCAAGGTCTAGGCACAACCAAAACTGTTCAAGTTGATAACACTCAGGCGGGAAAAATTGGCTACTACTTTGGTAAAGTTATTGGTCGTGGCACAAACGGTGCGTCAGCGATGAACTTGATTTCAATTTCTTTTGATAAGTTCCCATATTCTTCAATTTTGCTTTCCAACCGTGTGGTTAATAAGGATAAGTTTACTCCAAACAACTACTTCAATGTTGTTGAAGGTAAAACAAATAAAGTACAAACAATGAATATTAACGAATATCGTGAATATTTGGTTAATACTGTTCAAAATCAACCAAATCTGACCATCCTTGAGCGCGTTAATTTGTTGGAACCATGGTTGCGCAGTTTACCGACTGAAGTGAAAACAATAACCGCGAATACGGTTAAATCTGGTGATACTGTTTTCGCTGAGGTTTACGAAGCTGAAGCGTTAAAAGAATTCTCCGATTGGGTTGACGAAAATAACATTTTTGAACTCTGGACAAATAACTACAGTGGTTTAAAGGAAAATGTAATTGATAATTACAAAGACTACATTGCTTACAGCGCAATCAGCACAGAATTAGCACATACCAATGAATCGGAAACAGAGTTTAACAATAATATTGCAGCTTATCGCGATGAACGTTATCAAATGGCGGTTGAATTCTTCACTTACCAATACCAAGCATCCAGTAAAATTTCCGGTTTGCAAAGCCAAAACTTTAACTTTAAATGGAAACAATATGAAGATTACTTAATCTTGAAGGAATACAGCTGTGACTATCAAGTTTTAACCAGCAGTGAAGATTATGAATTGTTTGCAGCACGTTTTGGTTCCGAACTTGCCCAAATGGTTTATCCTTATCCGGAAATGGTCGAATACCGTGACGGAGAATATGTTTACGTATACAGTAACGAACATTTACGCAAATTGTTGACCTTAACACGAGAAGAAGATTGGCAAGAAAAACATCAATTTACGCAAAAAGATCCATTGCAAGTTTACATCAATTATGTTGTTCAATTAGAGGCTGATAAGGCTGCGAAAATTAAGGCAGATGAAGAAGCTACTGAAAAACCTGAAAATAATGATGAAAAGAAACCAGTTATATCGCTTATGGTAGGCAACTGGAAAATGTCATTGGTTCAATATTATTACTATATGTCGGAATTATACGGCAAAAACTATACGGGAACATTTGATACATATAAATATAACTACACAATCCCAACTGATATGCCAGTAGGAAAGACCAATAACAGTTCAAGCGATTATGCGTCATACTTGCACTTGAACTACTTACTGGAAGAGGCCAGTTATAATAATTTGTTAACAATTCCTGAATACATTGACATGATGAAACGTGAAACCGGAATTGTGAGCGAAAATGAAGCAATTTGGTTGAAAACCGGTCACAGAGGCGGTGGTAATGCACGTATCAGCGATGTTGGTGTCATAAGATTGGAATGGGCTGACATCCAAAACATGGCTGACGTTGCCGGAGCAATTGAAAATAAAAACGGAAACTTCAGCTATGGCGATAAACAATGGAACGCAGCTGTCGTTTATACCACGGCAAAAGGAACTTTGGGTTTAGATATTACTAAATACAAAGAGATCATTAAGTTGGGCGGTAGTTTGTACGAATTCGTTACCAAATACGAAGGCCAAGGTAAAGATTCTGCGGATAAATATATCTTAGGTTTGAAAACACAACAATTTGCTTGGACAGATGAACAAATTGGTTTCATTGCTGAACAATACAAAAACGAAGCGAATAACAGTTACGATTTGAAATATGCGTTGGGTGCAACGACGTATGGCAACATTTTGGAACATGCTGCCAAAGGTTCAATCCGTGCGGTTTATCAATCCAGCAACCAAACAGTGGATGAAGATAATGGCTGGTGGTACGTTGACAATGATTTGAATGGTCAACCTTCGGATGGTGAACCAAAGGGTGTTTGGTACTTCCCAGCGGTAAATTACGGTGCAGAATTTATTAACGGTGATGGCAATAAGTATTATGTCAATACAAGCTCACCAATCTATTTGAAAGCAACCGAAGACCAAGGTGCGGCAATGTACATTGACGTTGATGAAAACAACATCTTTGGTAGTGCCGGTGTTGCCAGTGGCGAAGGCTCCGATTCGCGTGAAGCCGGCATGGACATCCTGTTATTGTATTACGTTGAAGACGGCATGGGCGCTGAATATTACCAAGACGTGGCAGGAAAACGTTTATATTACAAAATTGCTCGCCAAATTATCCAAAACGACAACGTAGTTGTTACCAATGGTGTGGACGATGCGACAGGAAACCATTCGGATTATTTGGAAGAAGCACTTTGGTGGCGTAACCAAGGCTTCTCCGCGGAAGAATTCGCACAAATTAAAGCACATGCGATTACAAAATCATTGCCCGAAGGTACCAGTCCGGATGCATTTGGCCTCTATACTTCCCGTGAAACGGGATATACGTTGGCGGATGATTGGTATGTGGATGGTGGAGAATGTTTTAAATCGGAAGGCTTTACCACCAGCGATTACGTCGCAATTGTTTTAGGTGCCGGTTATGATAATAACTTTTGGTACAGTACTTATGCCGATTACTTGTTGTTCAAACAGCTTAATCAAGTTGGTTATGCGGTGGATGTGTCCGTTGTTCCTGATGATATTACCGGCATGTTGCCAGAAACTTCAATCTTTAATGATCCGTTTGGATATGACAGAGACGGATATCATAAATCAGGAATATTTATTGAAAAGGTTACACCTGAAACCGAATTGTCGGATGCAATGGAATTCAGCTCTGATCGTATGGCATTCTTGGCCATGTTCCAACTTGGTCGTTCGACCGCCGATTACATCGCATGGGCGCAAGAATTTGCATATAAAGTAACAGAAAAAAATGTAAAATACTTCCGTTTGAACCATTACATTTACTATGTCCAAGAAGATTTGGCCAACGATGAAAATTTTGATACCGACGATTTGAAGTGGGTTTTGACACCCGAAGTTGCCCAAAATATTTTCTATAATGGGGTTACACCGGAATCACGTACCACGGATTTGGTGGAATACCGTCGCAATTGGTTCAATAAAGACGGCGTGCCATTCATCACTTTCCGCGATTATTGTGAATGGATTAATATATATGCTTACAATGATAATTATCGTATGGACCGTGGTAACGTTGGCATCGAAAGTGATGACATTGATCAAGAAGAGTTATCATCCACCGACGGTTGGTTGTCAATTGAATCGTTCGCGGTATGGAAACGTATGGAAAAATACGAAAACAATGTGGAATATTTGAATAATCCGGATATTCTTCCAGAAGGCGAAATTACGGCACCCATTTTGAAACGTCAAATCAGTACCACCGTTTTCCCGAAATTGGAAAGCAGTGGCGACTATGTCAAAGATGAGAACGGATTAATTGATTATGAAAGACGTTATTTACCCAAGGTTACGACAGATGCGGAAGACATTGACAGTGTCGATGACGACATTATCCAATATTATGGTTGGGATAAAACCAATGCGGCCGGTGGACATATATTTGAAAAGAAACTTATGCCAATGGATACCCAACGCCACGTTAATGACCGTTACGAATACAACGAATATTATGTGACCAGAAGAGTTGAACGAATTTTGGGTAATGATGAAAGTTTAGCTTCAAAAACAGAGTTTTATGAAAAATCATACCAAAAAATTATACATGATACGAAGTATGCAAAGGAATGTGATGGTATGTGTGGTGGTTTAGACAATGTTTTCAATTGTCAAGATCATACACACGCGGCGTATCATGTGAGTCAGTGGGAAAAACGTTATGGATTGGCTTTCTATGAGGGGAATGTAAAGAAATCACAATATGCAGATTCAAAATTTGTTTGTTGGGCAGCTTTAAAACTTGATGAATTTAAAATTACCGCGAAAACACTTGGAAATAAGTATGTTTGGGAAGATCACTTCGGTGGTGGCGGTTACAAAGATATACCACAAATTTGTATTGTAAGTGATGCTGATGTTCCGTCTTATGCGCAGTTGTATGTTCCTTATAATAACTTTAAACGGGCATGTCAAATGATTAAATCGCAATTCCCGAATCCACAAGGGTACAAAAATTACATGAAGTTTTGGGCAAGGAATGGTGCGTACAATTGGATCTGTGATACCAGTGAGTACGACGGACCCATGGAAGATGAATTTGAAAAAGTAAGATTTACTTACAAGGCAGTCAGCTATTGGACCCAATACGATGGTACCACGTCACCATTGGATGGAAGTCTTATTCCGGGCAAGGCCAAAGGTTGGCAATAAAAAAAGGCGTTATCGCCTTTTTTTTGTTTGTGTTGGAATTTATCTTTCCATTCCCATATTTTTTTGTTGTTCTTGTTCAAACATTCTGTCGGCAATGTTGCTCATTTTGTCAATAATTAATGTTTTTGAGTTGCATACGTTGTGTCCTAGATCATCTGCGGCACGGTCATCCATAGCTTGCAATGAATAGGTGACACCAGCAATGGTTATAGTTTGATAAATATGATTTGCCTTAATTCCCATTTTGGGGGCAATGTCACTTGCGATACGTGAAAGTTCCTGAGTGATTCGCATGCAGTTGTCTTGGTCGATATCCTGATCAATGTCAAAAGGTTGGTTAATGGTTTTTCCGTTCCAAGATTTACGAATTTCTTGACGGGTTGCGTTGTATTTTTCGTCCAACGGTGTTTCTTTGTTGCGGTATGCACCTAAACCATAATTGTAGCCTTCAGCAAATATTGTTTTGCAGCCAGTTATAAAAATACAACGGTCGCGATTATTATCAATGTTACAAATATAATCCTCAAAAATTGGGAAGCATGGTTCCGAAATTTTGTTAATTGTTTTATCAATACCATAGGCATTAATAACACCTTCGTCAAGGCGTTCAAATTTATTGTTTTTTTGTTGGCTAATAAATTCGCTGAAATAATTTTGGGCAGTGGGGTCATTTTGCATCGATTCGCTGAAGCGATCAATTAAACCTTTAACATAGGTTTCTCCTTTACCCAAGTAGTAGTTAACGTCTTCGGCGATCGTTGCCGGTTTAAGATAGTCATCTT
Source organism: Clostridia bacterium (assembly GCA_045538225.1). Taxonomy (GTDB): domain Bacteria; phylum Bacillota; class Clostridia; order Christensenellales; family UBA1242; genus RGIG8050. The sequence goes on from JAZSQY010000050.1 coordinate 12,943, forward strand.
CACCAATAAAATTGTGGATTACGAAATTGCCGTTACCCAAAACTTTGTCACATGGGGTGCCGTATTTTTCGTCACCTGGGGCAGGGTTTTCTTTGCCCGGATCACCAGGAACATTTGGATTTGGACAGCCGGTAAACAATGCGGTTGAGGTTCCCAAACCTAATGTTGCCGTAGCAATCAAAAGCCCTTTTTTAAAATTGTTTTTGGCTTTTGTAAATTTATTGTTTTTATCCATATTATATTATAAAAAATTTTGACGGTCTAAGTCAATAATTTATTAAATGTTTTTCAAAAAAATTACTGGCCATCATTTTATTGCCAAGGGGGAAGTTGGTCGATATACTATGGAAGATGGAAATTCAAGGAACGGTTTCGGCGATTGTTTTTGAAAATGAGGAGACCGGATATTGTGTTTTACGGCTGGACAATAATTTGACTGCGGTGGGGGTAGCACCCATGGTCTCGGTCGGGGCAGAATATAAATTTGTTGGCGAATTTGTGAATAATGCCAAGCACGGCAAACAGTTTGCTTTTACGGAAATGGTTTTAATGCCACCCGACAGCGAAGAAAAACTTTTGGCGTTCTTGGGTGGTGGTTTGTTGCCGGGGGTAGGGCCGGCGACCGCGCGCAAAATCGTTAAAAAATTTGGCATGGAAACGATTACTGTGATTGAAACGCGGCCAGAAGATTTGACTTTGGTTAAAGGAATTTCTGCGCAACGTGCGCAAAGTATTGCCGCCAATTATCTGTCGGTTCGTGAAATGCAATCGGTCATGATGTGGTTATATCGTTTCGAAATCAGCTTGAATTTGTCTTTAAAAATCTACCAACAATATGGCAAGGATACGATTGCGACCGTGGCCAAGAATCCGTATGTCTTAATTGAAACGATTGACGGTGTTGGTTTTACGACCGCGGACAATATGGCAAAGAAACTTGGTGTCAGCTACAATGGCACGTTTCGTGTGCGGGCCGGGGTAGTTCATGTCTTAAAGGTTAGCGCGGAAACGGATGGTCATACTTATGTAACTTTGCCAGATTTAATCGGTAAGGTGTGTCGGTTGCTGCGAATTAAAATGGAACAGCTAACTCCGACATTTAATGCGATAATTAATGAACTTTGCATTGATCGCGTGGTCGTGGCTGTTGATGTTGACGGTATTCAAGGAATTCAGTTGATTCGATTCTTTAATGCCGAAAAGGCAATTGCACAAAAATTATTGTTGTTAATGCAAGAACCAAAACCACTAGATAATGTAGATGGTTTAATTGCGCATTATGAGAAGTTGCAAGGGATAACCTTCCACGAAACACAAAAACAGGCAATTAAGCAGGCGGTAACTGGCGGTGCGACCGTCATTACGGGTGGACCTGGAACGGGTAAGACGACAATTATTAAAGCCATTCTGTATATCAATAATGCAAATGAAGTTACTACACAAATGTTAGCTCCAACAGGGCGTGCCGCAAAACGAATTGAAGAAACGACGGGGCAATCGGCTATGACGATTCATCGTTGTTTGGAAAAATTTTCTCACGACCCGCAGAATAATTTCATTACGCATGATATGGTGATCGTTGATGAAGTTTCCATGTGTGATTGTTTGTTGACTGCGTCATTGTTGCGTAAGATTTTGTCGGGTACAAAGTTGGTTTTTATTGGAGACAGTGACCAGTTACCGTCGGTTGGGGCGGGGAATGTCTTGGCCGATATTATTGAGTCTGGTGTTGTACCGACAATCAGATTAACGCAAATTTATCGTACGGGTGACAAGGCGACCATTGCAATCAATGCACACCGTATTAATAACGGAGAAATGCCTTTATTGGATAACCAAAGCACGGATTTCTTTTATAGTGGAGCGGAAAGTCCGGAATTAATAAAAAACAATATATTGGGGTTATGTTTAACAAGAATACCACAATATCTTGGGGTGGATAGTAGTAAGGTACAAGTTTTGGCACCAATGAAATTGGGGGCGGCCGGAGTAATTAATTTAAACAAAAGTTTACAGGAAGTGATTAATCCTCCAGATGATGTTAAGGACGAGTTTGTTTATGGTGAAACTGTTTTTCGTGTAGGGGATCGTGTGATGCACACGGTAAATAATTACAAGCAGGAATGGGTTAAAAATCACGAAGAGGGTAAAGGTATCTTTAACGGTGACATTGGGCGGATTATTGCGATTAATAAAGCGAGTAAGGAAATTACTGTTGAGCTGGAAGATGGGCGTGTGACCGTTTATCCGTCTTCTGAATTATCGGCGTTGACTTTATCCTATGCGATAACAGTCCATAAAAGCCAAGGGTGTGAATTTGATGCTGTTGTGATTCCTGTGGTTGCGGGTGCTTATATGATTATGACGCGTAATCTTCTGTATACGGCTGTGACACGGGCCAAGCGGTTGGTTATGTTGGTGGGAAAACAGGAAAATATCCAAAAAATGGTCAATAATACCTTCACGAAGAAGCGAAATTCGTGCTTGAATAAATATTTACAATATTTTAAAGATATGGCATACTGAAAAACGTATGATAGAGGATATTTCAATTGATGCTATTCTAAAAGAATTAGAGCGAATTCAAAATGAAACCGAATTAGCTGAATTCCATAAAAATTATCTTTCAAAAACCGGTAAATTAACTATGTTAATGAGTGGTTTGAAAGATTTATTACC
>JAZSQY010000086.1:0-4517 GCA_045538225.1 Clostridia bacterium
CATGGCTACGATCCGACTTGTTGTGTCAAGGTGTGGAAAACAGTCTGCACAATTTTCAAGCGGACAAGTATATTCCGAATAATTATTGGCACGAATTAACCGACGACTTTAAATCCATTATTAACAGCTTCGGTCACAAAAAATTATCCAAAAATGTTCTTTACGAAACAGCACGACGTCAGGAAGCCTTTGATGTTTTGCGCGAACGAAAAAAGCTTGCTTTGGCCGAACAAGTTAAAATTAATGTATCACCCGAGATAGTCACGCACGAATTGAGCAACGCCAGAAAATTCAAAGAAGTCATGACCATCTGTGAAAAATATGATTACCAACATACGGATGCAATTTTCTCGCAATTGGATTTTTTAACGGACGAACAAAGATTAATTCTGCGTATTGCGCAAGAAAATAAAAGTTTGCCACACACGGACAGACGTGCCGTGTATCAACAATGCGCAGCGGATTTAGAAGAATGTGACAAGAGTTTCCCGTCCGTTTTAAAAATTATGGACCGCTGCGATTACCATGTGGGCGACTTTTTACCGCGCATGAACTATTTAACCAACGGACAAAAAGCCACGCTCGTGGATTTATATAAAATTAAAACGCAAGCACTAGAGATGCGTAACAAATATAAAATGCAGTATGTGCAAGTACCGACTTTTGAAGAAATGGTGGATACGCTGAACAATGCTGACTCTTTGGAAGATGCGCTTGTTTACTTAAAGAAAAATGATTTCTTGGGTGTCGAATATCTCTTGCCCGAAGTCCAAGTTTTAACTTCATCAGAAAAAAACTCTATCTTAGCTATGGCAGGAAAGCAGACCCAACAAACAGCACAAGAACTCGGCATTGAATTATAGTGTCTGTGTCATTTACAAATCGCCGGCTTACTTATATAATTAAACCAATGAAAATGAAGAAGAAAGCGTTGATTGCGATGAGTGGCGGCGTGGATTCCAGTGTCGCAGCGTTGTTGGCTGGGGGAGCAGGTGTGGATTCCAGTGTGGCAGCGTTGTTGGCTGGGGAAGCAGGTTATGAACGCATTGGGTGTACTATGTTGTTGCGTGGCGATGCGGCGGCGGAAACCTGTGGCAGTAATCAAGATGTCGCCGATGCGCGCGCAGTTGCGAAACGCTTACAGATACCATTTCATGTGTTTGATTTTACCGCGGATTTCAAAAGTCATGTGATTGATAAATTTATTCAAAGCTATGAACAAGGGATAACACCTAACCCGTGCATTGATTGTAACCGTTATATGAAGTTTGACCGCTTGTACGACTGCGCGCGTGATTTGGGGTGTGAAGTGATTGTGACTGGTCATTATGCGCGGATTGAAAAAAGCGGCGACCAATATTATTTAAAAAAAGCAGTAGATGTCAGCAAAGACCAAAGCTATTTCTTGTACCATTTGTCCGCGGAACAACTGGAGCGTACCCAGTTTCCATTAGGGGAATTAACCAAAACACAAGTACGGGCTTTGGCAGCCAAACATGGTTTCGCGAACGCCGACAAAAAAGAAAGTCAAGATATTTGCTTTGTACCGAACGGCGATTATGCGGCAGTGATTCAAAATTACACAGGCAAAACTTATCCATGTGGCAACTTTGTGGATGCGGACGGTAAAGTATTAGGGCAGCACCGTGGCATTATTCATTACACAGTCGGACAACGCAAAGGCTTGAATATTTCGGCGGCACAGCGTTTGTATGTGCGCTCGATTTGTCCTGCGGAAAACACGGTTTGTTTGTGTGAACGCGATGGCTTATTGCAAAGTCAAGCCACAGCTAACGAATTTCATTGGATTAATGGCACGCCACACGAAAAGACTTTCCGTTGCCATGTTAAAATTCGTTATAACCAAAAAGAGCAACCCGCGACCGTACAGATTATGTCCGCCGACCAAGTGCAAATTATTTTTGACGAACCACAACGCGCGGTAACGCCTGGGCAAGCGGCAGTACTGTACCAAGGTGATACTGTCTTAGGCGGCGGCATTTTAATAAAATCATAATTGCCGACCACTTGGACGGTGTGTTAAACTGCGGTGTGCATTTAAAAATTCAATGTGAATATATTGGTACCAAGTATGCGGGTTTCCAAACACAAATTGGTCAGCGTACTATCCAAAATGAATTAGAAAAGGCGATTTCGCGTTATTTTGCTGTGCCGGTAAAAGTTGTCGGTAGCGGCCGCACCGATGCCGGTGTCCATGCGGTTGGGCAGGTTGTGTCTTGTTTGTGTCCGCGCGAAGATGTGAAAATCTATCAGTTTTTGTTGGGCGTCAACAGTTACTTACCGTCCGATATCGCGGTGACGGCGGCGGAAATTTTGCCTAAGTTTAACGCGCGCAGTGATGCCAAAGCCAAAACTTACATTTATAAATGTTATGTTTCGCCGACCCGTCATCCGTCCATGGATGTTGACCATTGGCAACTTTATAAACCAGTTGATATCGAACGCCTGCGTACCCAAGCCCAAGTTTTGGTGGGTACACATGATTTTACTGCGTTCTGTGCCGAGCTGCGTGATAAGAGTCCGATACGGACAATTTACAGTCTTGACATTCAAACACCGACACCGCATGAGATTTGGTTTGTGATTCGTGGCAACGGATTTTTACATAATATGGTGCGGATTATCGTGGGAACTTTGTTGGAAAAGTCCGATGTGCAAGCAGTGTTAAAATCGCGTGACCGCCGCCGTGCTGGCAAGACCGCACCCGCCAAAGGACTTACTTTATATAATGTCGAATATTAACGGTTGAAGTTTTCAGCGCCTTATGTTACGATGAAGCGTTATCAATCGGGGCGTAGCGTAGTGGTATCGCGCAAGTCTGGGGGGCTTGAGGTCGTGGGTTCAATTCCCGCCGCTCCGACCACAAACAAGTAGTAAGAGAATGTGTTCCAATGTATAAAAATGTCGATAAATTTGCCCTTGTGATTTTGGGCATTTAATTTTATAATATTGCACAATGGCTTATTGGGAAGTATTTTTAGAAGCTTTAATTGACAGCAGCAAGGCCTTGCCGATTTTGTTGGTGGTCTATTTCCTGATTGAGTTCATTGAAGACAAATGGGCGAATAAACTGCACAACAATCATTTATTGCGCGGCAAAGCCAGTCCTGTACTGGGGGCCTTGATTGGGTCGGTGCCGCAGTGTGGTTTCTCCGTTGTTGCCACCGATTTGTTTGCGCACGGGATAATTCCGATTGGAACTTTGTTAGCCATTTTCGTGGCCACCAGTGACGAAGCCTTACCCTTGTTAATGACACATCCCGAAAATTGGTTAGCCATTGTTGTCTTGTTGGTTGCCAAAATTTGTATTGCGATTGTGGTGGGTTACTTGGCCAATTTAACCTTCCGTCTTCTGTACCGCCGTTCGCCAGTGATGACCGAACTTGGTTGCCGTCACGCGCAACAAGAACACACGGAACACGAACACGCCGATACCAAAGACACTGAACACCATCACATTTTACACAACGGCTGTTGCCATCACAGTGTGGATGAAAAACATTTCGACTGGAAGCACCCATTGATGCACAGCTTGAAAATTTGGCTCTTTATTTTTGCGGTCAGTTTCTTGTTTGGTTGTGTTGCCGATGTCTGGGTTGGGCACGACCGCTTAACCGCGTTCTTGAATGCGAATATCTGGTTGCAACCATTATTGGCGGTCTTGGTCGGTTTAATTCCTAACTGTGCTGCCAGTGTGGTTTTGACGGAATTTTATTTGGTTGATGGTTTGTGCTTCGGTGCCTTGTTGGCCGGTTTGTGTGTCAATGCTGGTTTGGGTATCATTTTCTTGTTACGTCAAAAAAAATTATGGCGCGAGAAATTTTTTGTCATTGGCTGGTTATTAACCGTCAGCCTGTTGGCCGGTTACGGATTTTTGTGGTTAAACATTTAAAGTTGATGAATTAAGCAACTTTTTCCGCCGGTATTTCATCTGCGGTTTTTTCACTGGTACCAATGACTTTACCATCGTGGCTGATGACCACGAAATGACGGTTACCCGTTTCGGTAACAAAAGAGACAAACCAATAAGGTGTGTTAATCGTGCTGTTATCACACAGAATTTTGGTCGAAGTTTCCATGCGTGTGTCTGTGCTAATGACACCGTTCAAAGTTTGGCACGCAATTTCCAACGCGGTTTCCCAGCTAATTGCTTCTGCGGGCATGACGGAATTTAAGGCCACGGTGCCAATCGTTTCGCCGTTGGCTTGAAAAGTTACGGAAACTTGGGCATTGACGTCTAAAGCATTTTCCAGGTCGCCCGCATAGTTATTGCCGTAAGGATTCTTTTCCAAAACCAAAGTCTTGGGTGCTTGGTCATCAATTTGAATTACGGTTGTGATGCAGCCGTTGTAAACAATTTTGTCGTTGGTGGGTTCCACGGATAACACAGTAAAAGCTACGGTCGGTGTCGCAATGCCGTCGGCTTGATAATCCGTTTCGCGGATGCCGCTGTATAATTGCACATTGCCAATCGGGTTGTCTGTGGCCGCGGTTTT
>JAZSQY010000096.1:0-2890 GCA_045538225.1 Clostridia bacterium
GGATCCGATTTTCCAAGATCCAATTGTTGATTTACGTGGTTTTGAGCGTTATATTGAAGCTTCAAATGCGCGGTATGCAAACAAATAAAATTTTAATTTGCGTTAAAAATTTTATAGATTATATTATACATAATGCCTTTAACAAGTAATACTTCAAAAGTTTTATTAATTGGTGATGAACGTATTTGTAAGCAAGTGGCTTATGTATTAGGAATTAAAAGTTATGTCGTCGAAGATTTGCAAACAATACAATCCCTAACAAAGGAGAAGCTCACGGGTTTAACTTATGATCAATTATATATTTGTTCGTTTAGAAGGCAATGCAGGATTGTTAAAAAATTACGCATAAAGAATGTAAAATTTTTAGATGACATATGCCGTGATATTGATTATGAACATAAGAATAACCGTCGTCACAGGCGGGAATCACGTCGCCACTTAAAACAAGGCTCGTTGATAGCGCGTATCAAATTGTGGGGGCAAGGTTTGTTACGATCAGTTTTATGTCCTTTAATTGGTAGTAAAACGATTCGGGCGGCAAAGAAATTTAGATATGATAAAGTCCAGAACGTGGAATATTTACGATGGTTAAAGCCTTCGGAGTTATTTTTATTTGTTTTGTATGCCCCAGTCAATGGTCATATCAATTGTTCTTTTTTAGAAAATAATATTTTTGTATCGATTAGTGGTGACGTTTGTGGGTGTTGTAGTTCAACTGTTCCTTTGGGAAATTTGTTAGTCGATGGCTCTCTTGAAAATATTTGTCAAAGTACTTATGCGCGTATTATTAAACTGTCATCAATTAACCATTCGTATTGTTTATGCGATTTTACTAAATGGTGTTTGTGTTATGATTCAGAAGAAGGAAAAAAGTTGCCAGATTTGAAAACCCCGGTTGATGGTATTAATTGTATTAATGCAGAAATTGACAGTTCATGTAATTTATGTTGCAAATCGTGTCGTAACAAAAAATATGTTATGGATGATGTATCTCGTTTGAAAGCGGATATTGTTCTAAGTAAATTATTGTCGTCTGGCTATTTAGACCAAACAAAAAGCTTAATCTTAAGTGGTCGTGGTGAAGTGTTTTACAGTCCATATTATCGTCGGCTTCTGGAAACCGATTTAAAGCGTAAAAATATTCATATATTGTCAAATGGGATTTTATTTAACGAAACTAATTGGAATTGGTTAAAAAATAAATATGAAACGATAGATGTGCAAATTTCGGTAGATGCAGCAACAAAAGAGACCTATAGCAAATTGCGCGGTGGTAATTTTGATGTTTTGCTGAAAAATTTACACATGTTGGCAGTATTACATCGTCAAGGACACATTCGTAATTTTAAATTAAACTTTCTTGTGCAACGCGATAATTTCCGTGAAATGCCGGCTTTTGTTCGGTTAGGTCGTTCTTTAAGTGTCGATTGCGTTGAGTTCCAACGAATGTCGAACTTTGGTAATTTATCCAAAAAAGAATTGCTTGAACGTTGTTTAATCATTGATGAAAAATATTTAGATCAAGAACTTTGGCAGGTTTTACAGGATCCGATTTTCCAAGATCCAATTGTTGATTTACGTGGCTTTAAGCGCTATATAGATGCTTCAAAAATTCGTTACGAAAATAAATAATTGTTTGGGGTTTGTTGCATACTAGTTTTATGCGTAAGTTTTTCTTGGCGGCAATGTGTTGGGGAATGGCTTTGACAACGGCAGTCATGGGCAATGCCGCAGAGATTGTTAATTGGGGTTTAAGTCATCATGGGAATGAAACTACTCCGACGGTTAGTACGTTGGGGGCCAGGTTGTTGGAAGAATATGACGGTCTTTACGTTGGCGACACCAGCCAAAAACAGGTGTACCTAACTTTTGATTTGGGGTACGAAGCAGGGTATACTGCGGAAGTTTTAGATATTTTAAAAGAGTACCAAATTAAAGGATTATTTTTCTTGTGCGGCAATTATTTACGACAAAATGAATTAATTGTTCGTATGCAAAACGAAGGTCATGAATTGGGCAATCATACTAACAAGCATCGTGATTTACCATCCTTGAATGAAGATGGTATTCGTCTTGATATTACAGGGCTACAGTTACCGACTACGGCAAAATTTTTCCGACCACCACAAGGTCGCTTTGATGCAAAAACGCTGCGTGTAGCCAAAGAGGCGGGTTTACGCGCGGTCTTATGGAGTTTGGCGATTGAAGATTGGCAAAAATCTCCGAAGTTAAACGTAGCAAAGTGTACCCAAAAAATTCTAGATAGAGTGCATCCAGGTGCCATCATGTTATTCCATATTACTAACCCCGGAACGCCAGAAATGTTGCGGGAAGTGATTCCTGCGTTACAAGCAAGGGGCTATAGCTTTGGTGAATTGAATTAACCAATGTAAACAGGTTTAACTGATTTGTTATCATAACTGATGACGACATCGGCAAAAGCAAGGCGCCTGAGGATTGCACAATGTTGTCGTATGTCGTGGCGCTCAATGATGAACACTTCAACCGTACCCCAAACAAAAACCCAGGTTATTATTTCTATAATTTTAATTAGAAAAAAATTATAAAAAAAACGATCAGCGATAAAATAAAAAGTTAAAGCAATTAATCCGATTAATAACATTGCAATGGTTAGACGTGTGTTAAAACGTAGTTTACGCTTCGCAATGTCGTATTCGTCATGGAAGTGGCGGTGGATACAGCGTGTGATCTCAGGAAGTCGGACGCTGGTATCTTGGGTGTGAATTTTGATTGTAAAATTTTCCTTATCGGGTATTGGATAAACGTGTTCGGCTTTCTCTAATAAATAATCGCTTAATTCTGGATTGATATTATCGTCGTCGTATGTGAAATTTGACATCAAGTCTTCTGCGCTTTTGATTTTGACGTG